>CALEMO010000138.1 GCA_937910825.1 uncultured Solirubrobacterales bacterium
AGTCGCTCAAGCAGGCGGGAATCCTGATCCTGGGTTCGACCATGGTCATCTTCGGTCGCTGAGGCAAGAGGCTCGACCCCGCCGATGCGCCAGGTCATCCTGCTCGGCCTCAGACAACGCGGTGAACCGGGTCGCTTTGCGGGCGGTGTCAAACCCGTTTTCAGCCCGATACAGGCAGTTTCTGACGCCGGCCGGGTACCGCAAGCACTTCTCCGGCACCCGGGCCCGACGCCGTCGTCTGCGTCGGTCCATCGCGTCCCGAAACGGAGTGAAGAAGCTCGAGCTTAATTCCAGCAGGACGATCGCAATGGTGGTCCTGACTGCGTCTGCCGGCCAGCGGCTCTTCTGTTCTGGCGGAACCGGTGTACCAGCCACGAAACCCTGCCTGCCGGCAGCGCTGCGCGGGCTGCTCCGACGGCAGGGTGACTGGTGCTTTCACGCCGAACCAGCTCACCTCGGCCTACGAGGTCCAGGCCCTTCGCTCAAGAGGGCTTGACGGTTCCGGCATCAGGGTCGCCACCCTGAGTTCACAAAAGATCGGGCCCTCCGGCCTGAAGACCTGGAGCAAGTGCTTCGACCAGCCGGCGCCGAAAGTCACGCAGTTCGCGATGCCGGGCGCGGTACGCAATACGCAGACAGACCCGGAAGAAACGGTGTCGACGTCGAGGCGCTGGCCAGCCTCGCGCCGGGGCTCTCGCGGATCACCCCATCACTCCAGGCGAGCGGATCAAACCGTCTCGTACCCGACATCGCGTCGATGGCCTCGTTCATCCCTGGCCTCGCGACTTACCAAAAGGACGGCGGTGGCTGGGGAGTCGGCGGTGGAACCAGCGCAGCAACTCTACTCACAGCGGCGATCGTCGCCTTGGTGATCCAGGGGGAGCGCAAGGCCGGCCGGCCGGCTGATCCGACCGCCGCGGGGCGTTATGGTTGCTGCATGTACGTATCTTTCGGTGGACCCATATTCCTGATCGCTGTTGGAGCAATCCTGCGCTACGCGACTGACATCAACGTCGCCGGAGTGGACATGGATGTGATCGGCATGATCTTGATGATCGCCGGCGTCGCAACCCTGATCCTTTCTTTCATCGTGGCGATCGTCAATCGCAACGACCGCAAGCCCGGGCCGGGCCAGCCACCGGCTAATCGCCCGCCGCCGAATCGCCCGCCGCCCCGCTGAACGCCGGGCTCGACCCTGCACACCTGAAGCTTCGGGCGCCCGGCGCAGGCGGTCACAATCTGCTCGGCGACCGTGGCGCTATGGTTACTGGACATGAAATTAAGCTTGGAGAAGTCACGCAGGTCGCTAGTGGTCGCCGTCGCAGGACTGGCTGCCGTACTCACGATCGCCGCATGCGGCGGAGGTGGAGGCCTCGATGAGGGCTCCAATGCCGAAGATGTACCGACCGCAGCGGGCGGCACGGCCTCCGGCAACCTGAAGATCTCGAACTGGCCCCTTTACATCGATCGCAAGACGATCGGTGAGTTCGAGGACGCCAGCGGGCTGAAGGTCGATTACGTCGAAGACGTGAACGACAACAATGAATTCTTCGGCAAGGTCCAGCCCCTCTTCAGTCAGGGTGACGCCGGCGGGCGCAGCATCGTGGTGGTCAGTGACTGGATGGCACGCAAGATGCACGACCTGGGCTACATCCAGAACCTCGATTCCAATGAGTTGACGACGGTTCGCGAAAACATGTTGCCGAGCCTGGAGGACCCATCTTTCGATCCCGGCCGTCAGTTCAGCGTTCCGTGGCAGTCGGGCATGACCGGCCTCGTCGTGCGCAAGGACCTTGCACCTGATGTGAAGTCGATCAACGACCTGTTCGATCCCAAGTACAAAGGTAAAGTCACCATGCTCACGGAGATGCGTGACACCGTGCCGGTCATGTTGATGGCTGAAGGCATCGACCCGGCAACGGCCACCAAAGAAGACTGGCTGGCGGTGATCGACAAGCTCGACCAGAATGTCAAGAATGGCCAGATCCGACAGTTCACCGGCAACAACTACCTCCAGGACCTGGCCAAAGGCAGCGTCGTCGCCGCCATCGGCTGGTCTGGTGACGCGGTCCAGGCCCAGATCGATAACCCAAACATCGATTACGTACAGCCGACCGAAGGCTGCTCGCTCTGGTCAGACAACATGCTGATTCCTGTAGGCGCCCCGAATACGGCTGCCGCCTACGAATTCATGAATTACGTCTACCAGAAGCCGGAGCAGGCGCAGATCACCGAGTGGGTCAATTACATAAGTCCGGTCAAGGGTGTCAAACAGATCCTCACCAAAAAGGATCCCGCGTTGGCGCAGAATGAGCTGATCTTCCCGTCAGCCGAGTACACGGCGAACTGCAGCACCCAGGATTCACCGCCTGGCAGTGATGAGGACGTCAAGGAAGTCGAACAGGCTTTCCAGAACGTGCTGACCGGCTGAAGAGGAGAAAAGATTTTGTCCCGTCCGCTACGCCTTGTTTCAATCCTGCTTGCCGCAATCGCAATGCAGGCGGTTATCGCCTGTGGGTCCGACGATTCCGGAGAATCTGACTCCATCAAGATCGGCCTCGAAGGGCCACTGAGCGGCGACCAGTCGGCGGTCGGCCAGGGCATGCTCGAGGGTGCGCAGCTCGCGGCCGCGCAGCTCAACTCGGAGGGAGGCCTGCTGGGCAGGGACGTCGAGATCGTGGCGATCGACGACAAGGCCGACCCGGATGCAGGTGTTTCGGCAGCGAACTCGGCGATCAAGTCCGGTCTGGACGGAGTAGTCGGGCCATACAACTCGGGTGTCGGAATCGAAACCCTTCCGATCTACATCAAGGACGGCCTCGTGCCGATCCGGCTGACTTCAGATAACGCAACCGACAGCATGGGTTACACGCTCCAGCCGATGACCGATCAGATTGCGCCGGTGGCGAGCAAGGCGATGACTGACTGGCTCGATGCGAAGAAGGTGGCGATTGTCTACGACGAGACCGAGGACTACACGCTCGGTGTCGCCAAGGCGGTGAAGTCACAGCTCGAAAGCTCCGGCGTCGAGGTGGTCGCATATGACCCCCTCAAGCCGAACGCAAAGGACTACAGCAGTGAAGTCACAAAGCTCGGCGGCAGCGGCGCCGACGTCGTCTACGCGGCGGTCTACTTCCCCGAAGGCGCAAAGATCGCCCAGGAGATGCTGGCGCAGAACCTTGACGCCCAGTGCCTCGCCGACTACGGCTCCTACGACACCGGATACGTGAGCGACGCCGGAATGAAGGCAGCGATGTCCTGCCCGGTAGTCGGAGTGCCAGCGCCCGGCGACTTCAAGGATTCGGCGCAGTACGTGAAGGATTTCCAGGAAGACTTCGATGCTGCCCCCGGAACCTGGAGCCCCTACGCCTACGACTCGGTCAACTTCTTGGCCGAGGCTGTCAAGGAAACTGACGGATTCGATGCCGACAAGCTGAACAACCTGCTCTCCGGAGTGGACGGCTTCACCGGCTGGACCGGCACCGTGTCAATCGACGCCGATACCGGCAACCGCGATCCGGCGACGGTGGTCGTCACCTCAGTCGACAAAAACGGTGAACTTCACGTCGACAAGGACTGGGCCGCCGCGGTAAACGCGCCTTACTGATCCAAACCTGAAAAAGTTCCCTGACCCTCAGCCAGCGCCGGGGGTCAGGGTAGTCAGAGTGGGGTTGAAGGTCCGGGGGGCCGGTACCCGTCGAATATAGTCACGCCCGGATGAGCGAGAGCACTGCAACGAGCAGCACCGGGGAGATCGAGGCTCGCAGCCCCAGTAACGCGAAGGCCGTGCTGATAACGCTGATTCTGGTCGCCGCCGTGGCGAACCTGAACCTGGCTGTTGCCAACGTCGCGTTGCCGGACATCGGCAAGGACCTCGATGCCAGCCAGACCGGGCTTAACCTGATCGCAGTCGGCTACTCGCTCGGCCTTGCCACATCGGTTCTCTACCTGGGAGCCCTGGGCGACCGTTACGGCCGCAAGATGATGCTGGTGCTCGGCACCAGTCTGGCGATCCCGGCCAGCCTGGCGGCTGCGCTCGCACCCGACGTCAGCGTACTTTTCCTCGCCCGTCTCTTTGGCGGTATCGCGGCTGGCATGGCATATCCGACCACCCTTGCCCTGATCACAGCGCTTTGGGCGGGGGCGGGCAGGACGAAGTCGATAGCCCTTTGGTCGGCGATCGGTGGAGCATTTTCTGCGCTGGGACCCCTCGTGTCCGGCGCCCTGCTTCAGAGTTTTGACTGGGGATCGGTTTTCCTGATCACCATCCCCCTTGCCCTGATCGCTCTGGTGATGGCGATCAAGTTCATACCTTCCCACGTCAATGAAGGCAGCAAGCCGGTTGACAACCTCGGCGGCATCCTCTCCGTGCTGATGGTCGCCGGCATCATCCTCGCGATCAACTTCGCCGTGGTGCCAAACGCCGGTGCAGCCGCGCTCGGGCTGGGCGTGATCGGCCTGGCCGCGATCATCGCTTTCCTGCTCCGGCAGCGCCGGGCGTCGAATCCGCTCTTTGACCTCAAGGTTGCCGGACGCCGGATCTTCTGGGTGGCAGCCATGGCCGGAATAATCGTCTTCGGATCGCTGATGGGCGCGATGTTCATCGGCCAGCAGTACCTGCAGAACGTGCTCGGTTATTCGACGATCGCGGCCGGTGCGGCGATCCTTCCCGCTGCCGTCCTGATGATCTTCGCCGCCCCGCGTTCGGCCAAGCTGATCGAATCACATGGGGCGCGCTTCACGTTGCTGCTCGGCTACTTTTTCTGCCTGCTCGGATTCCTTGCGATGCTGCTGCTCTGGGATGAAGGTGCTGCCTACTGGCGAATCGGCCTGGCCTATGCCCTGGTCGGTGCCGGTGTCGGCTTCGCGGGCACCCCGGCATCGCATTCGCTGACCGGGTCGGTGCCGGTACGGCGGGCCGGCATGGCGTCGGGCACCGCTGACCTTCAGCGGGACCTCGGCGGCGCAATCATGCAGTCGATCTTCGGTGTGCTGCTGACCGCTGGCTATGCCGCATCGTTCGCCAGCCAGATCTCAGCCTCACCGGATTCGAACAAAGTCTCCCAGTCAGTTGAGAACGAGTTACAGAAATCATTCGGCAGCGCCGTCGATACCGCGTCCAGCTATCCCCAGTACAGCCAGCAGATCGTTGAAGCGGCCAAAGTCGCGTTCCTCAATGGCGCTGACGAGGCATACCTCGCCGGCATCGCGGCGATCCTGCTCGGCGCTGCGCTGGTTTTCTTCCTTTTCCCGAAGCGAGAACCGGAACAGACGCTGCTCGCTGAATACGCCGCCGAAGACGACTGATCCGGGCGCAGGCGCCTGATACCGCCCGGCGGCTACGATCAACGCGTAGCTGGTCCCTGGAAAAGCGCCGACGAATCCAGGTCGCCTACCGAGGTATATCCGGTCAGACCAAGGGCCGTATCGATATCGGCCCGCAGGAAATCGAGCATGGTGGCGACTCCGTTTTCGCCGTCGGCGGCCACCGCCCAGGCCCAGGCTCGGCCGACTATCACTGCCTTCGCTCCGAGCGACATCATCTTGACCACGTCGAGGCCGGTCCGCACCCCGCCATCGGCCAGAACCTCGACCTGGTCGCCAATCGCATCGACCACGCCGTTCAGGGCCATCGCGGTCGAGGGGACCGAATCAAGCTGACGCCCACCGTGGTTGGAAACCACAACTCCGTCGACGCCCGAATCGGCCGCTCGCAGCGCGTCTTCGGGGTCGAGGATCCCCTTGACCACGAGCTTGCCTTTCCAGTTCTCCCTTACCCAGGCGATGTCGTCCCAGGTGACGCTCGGATCGAACTGGGAATCGACCCAGACCTTGAAATCCTGCGGACTGCTGCCGCCGGGCACCGCCTTGGCGAGGTTGCCGAAAGTAATCGGCTTGCCTTTGATCGGCACATCGGCGAGCCAGCGCGGATGGCTGATCAGGTCAAGTGTGCGTCGTAGCTTCGCCCAGGCGGAGACTTCGCCGACCAACGCGTTTCGGGTGTCGCGATGGCGGGCCCCCACCACCGGCAGGTCCAGGGTGAGCACCAGTACGGGAGCACCGACCGCCGTCGCCCGGGACATCAGGTCCTCGGCGCAGCTGCGATCACGCATCACGTAGAGCTGGAACCAGGGCGGAACATCCGTTGCTTCGGCGACTTCTTCGATCGCGCAGATCGAAACGGTCGATTCGATGAATGGCAGTCCTTTGTCTTCTGCAGCGCGGGCAGCCTGGACCTCGGCCCTTCGCGCGAACATGCCGGCCAGTCCCACCGGGCCGAGGATCACCGGCATCGACATTTCCTGGCCGAGCACCTCGACCGCCTGTTCCCGGACCGAGACGTCACGCATAACCAGCTGGCGCAGCAGGATGTCACCGAGGTCATCGACATTGGCCCGCATCGTCGCCTCTTCATAGGCGCCGCCATCTATGTAGTCGAAGAGCTGACGCGGCAGGCGGCGGCGAGCAAGCTCACGGTAATCCGACACCGAAGCCGGAGCTACGCCGAGGGGCCGGTCAGGAGAGAAACGCATCCCATGAACCTAGCCGAAACCCGGCCCGATGGACGACGCTGCCAGAATCAAAGCGATGCCCGCTGAAATCCAACTGTTCTGGTGGCAAGGCTGTCCTTCCTGGCAACGAGCCCTGTCGATGGTCCACCAAGAGATGGACCAGCAGGGCATAGGGCGGGAACGGCTCGAAGTGATTGAAATCAGGACCGAGGATGACGCCGTCCGTCTCGGCTTTCCCGGCTCACCGACCATCCTCGTAGGTGGCGAAGACATCCAGACGCCGGGCCCTGACCAGCCGGTCGGTCTCAGCTGCCGGGTTTACCTACGGCGTAACGGGCGCATCTCCCCCCTGCCCGATCCCGAAGAACTGCGGGACGCATTTGCGAAGATTGGCGATGAACCAAAACGGACTGAAGATCGGTGACCAGCTGCCGGAAGCTCAATTGCCCGCAACCGACGGCGCCATACATGACTTCGGCGGAATCGAAGCCCGGCGACCCTGATCTACTGGACCTGCAACCATTGCCCGTATGCGCTGGCCTGGCAGGAGCGGGCCAGTCATCCCAGGTGACCGGCCTGACAATCGCCTCCATGTAGGCAATGCCGGCAACCCGGTCCGGATGACGCCGGGCCCAGTCGAAAAGCAAAGCCGAGCCCCAGTCATCGACAACCAGAACCAACTTTCCGTCGGGGACGGCCTGTTCGAGCAGCCCATCCAGGTAGCGGCTGTGCTCGCGGAAACCGAACGAATTCTGGTCCGCGTCAGGTGGACGGCCGGAATCACCCATGCCGATCAGATCGGGCGCAACGCAGCGGCCCGCCGGCCGCAGCTGCTCAATTACGTCGCGCCAGAGAAAAGACGAGGTGGGGTTGCCGTGCTGCAGGACAAAAGTGTGTGGCCCTTGCCCTTCGTCGATCAACGCCATCTCGGTGTCATCGACTTCAACGCTGCGTTTGCGACTGCGAAACTGCGCCGGATCTACGGAAGTGGCCATGCCCCATTACGAGCGCCTGCCTGGCCGGTGTCAACCCCGGAGACTGCGCAATCGCTCTGTGCGGCACCGTCAAGAGGCAGAGCCGGCAGCGCGCTCACGCCTGCCGGGGGTGTGGTCCGTGCTTTTTCCAGTCCGAAGACAGCGATCCTCGAATCGTCCCGAAGCAGGGGTTTGACGCCAGTCGCTCGGCGGGCCGCTGCCAGCACGGACCGGCGGCGTTCCGGGGCGTAGCCGAGCAGGTCGATCCAGAGCCCGGAAAAGCCCCAGGAGGAGACCACTGGTACCAGCCGCTCAAGCGGCAGGCCCTTGATGCAGGCTGCGATGTCGGCCGAGCGCCCTCTCATCGCGCCATAGCTCCAGCGGAGACCGTCCGAATGGATGTAGGCCTTCAGGTGGTCATAGTCGTCCATAGTCCCGGGCGTCGGAAAGCCCTCCGGATACGGCGCGTAAGGGATCTGGAAAATCATCGAGCCTTCGGGAAAACGCTGCTCGACCTGGTTGAGATACCGGTCGTCACGCTCGTACTTCACCTTGATCTCGTCGACGTCGAGCTGGTTGGTCCACCTGGCCGGACTCTGGTCCCATGCCGCAAAGCCGATGACGAAGGCGATGATTACGACACTGAGCGCCCCTCCATGCTTCCTCAGGCAGACTCGCCGATCGACTCTGGAGAGCAGAGCGACAAAGCCCAGCAGAGCAAAAAACCCGATGAAAACCGACATCCGGTTCCAGGCCCTGATCTGCGGGGTAACCGTCAAGGCGAAGATCGCAGAAACACCACCGATCGTCGCCACCAGAAAGGCAATCAGAGCCGCCACGGAAGCCTGGCGCTCGATCTCCCGAACTCTCTCGAGGCGCGCGATCACCGAAGCAAGCGCCACCAGGATCAGCCAGATCAAGCCGATCGTGCCTGCTACACCCAGTGCCTGCGCGTCTTCGCTCGGGACGATCGTCTGGTCCAGGTAGTCGTCTTTCAGCTCGGCGAAAAAATCGAGTCGGTGGTTGGTCGCCGGGAGGACTAGCTGGGAGAAGCTCAGTGCGAACTTCTCGTTCTCATTCAGGGTGCGCTCAGCCACAGCCGTGTTCTTGCCGTTTGCCGATTCGTAGATCAGGGTCGGCGAGTAGCTGACGATCAGGGCCAGCGCGATCAGACCGCCCGCGGCCAGACCGCCCAGGGCCGCCCGCCGCCTGCCCGGCTGGAGCAGAACGACTGCTGACGCCCCGGCGAGAAGTGCGAGTGACAGGACCGAGTAGTAGCCGCCGCTGAAACCAATCACCAGGCAGATAAGTGCCACGCCCAGGGCCCTCCGTCGGTCCATGGTCCTTGAGATAACCATCTTGCCTTGCAGGACCTGAATCACCAGCCAGGCAGCAAGTGGCACCGCGAAGTAGACGCTGAGGCTGAGATGCGATTCGCCCCGCCAGAAGTGGTAAGGCAGAAGGGCGAACAGCACCGCGCCAGTGAGCGCCATCGGCCTTGAAAGGCCGAGCGAGTGAAACGCCCACCAGGCGGTCGCGGCGACCAGGGGGAAACCCGCAAGCCAGGCGAGATTCACGACCAGCGCCGGGTCGTCGGAAAATACGGAGAACGGATAGAGGATCAGGTAGCCGAGCAGGTCTCCCTGGTAGAAGTCCTGGAACTGCTGCCCCAGCGGGGCGCCGAGCGAAGGATTGCCAAGGAAAGATCCGTTTTCGATCACCCCCTTTACTTGTCCCAGGGTGTGAACCGAATCCCAGTGGTACTCGAACGGCATCCTGAAATCGGCGTTCCAGAATTTGATCGAGACCAGCCCGGCCACCAGTGCCAGAGCCGCCGCGAGGGCACAGCTCAGGAACGACTTGGCTCTGTCTCCCGAAAAGATGGGCGAATCCTATTTCGCCTGTGATACGTCCGGCGCCCGGTAGCCTGAAGCGGGTGAACCACGCGTCCACATCGTCACTTCCGCCAGGACCACGCATGCCCAAGGCGGTCCAGACCATCGGCTGGTGGAACCGGCCGACCAGCTTCCTCGAGCAATGCCGGCAGCGCTATGGCAAGAGGTTTACATCTCGAGACGGTGATCACCGAGGTCACGATGGAGCGGATCGAAACCTGGCCACGGGACCAGGAGGCCCTGTTCAGACAGGTGCATCGCGTTCTGAAACCGGGCGGTTTCTTCGCCGCCAGCGACTGGCTGACCTCCCATGACGGTCCACCATCGGCTGCTATGGAGACCTATCTCGCGGCCGAAGGCCTGAGTTTCGGCATGGCTTCCCCCGAGCGCTACGAGACCGCTTTGACGATGGCCGGTTTCGAAGACATCGACATCGTGAACAGGAACCCCTGGTACAGGGTTGAGGCGCGTAGGGAACTGGAAAAGATGGAAGGACCGCTGTTTGACCAGCTCGTGGACGACGTCGGCGAAGACCTGGTCGAGAAGAACCTCCGTGCCTGGCAGACGATGATCACGGTTCTCGACAGCGGAGAACATCGCCCCACTCACCTTCGGGCAAAACGGCCGGACTAGCCGGTGCTCGCCGCAGTTTGGTCTCGCGCCAGGTTCTGCGGTTCAGCAGGTGGCTGCGCCGCCGGGTCCTGTGAATGAATCGATGTAGGCGCCGTTCAGATAGGCGTCCACTCTCAGTTCGACCGGTGTGCAGGCGCGCTTGATCGGGACCTGGTTCACCCGACCTCCGCTGCCGCCGACGCTGCGAAACAGGGCCAGCTCCCGCGGCTGGACCCAGCCGCTGCCCGGTGCAGGCCGCTCGAAACCGATCAGGGTCAGCGCCGTATTCGCGGGCAGGTCCCTCCAGCTGGTGCGAAGCCGGATCTTTCCATCCTGATAACGCAGTCCGTCCACCCTGACCGATCCCCGTCGGGGAACTTTGCGACTGACCTCGCGGTCGAGGGTGAACGAGGTCTCGGTACCGATGATGCTCCGCTCGATCCGGTCGACCAGTTCAGCACGAGCCGGAGTGCGGTGAGCAACCTGCTCGAGATCGGTCAGGTAGCCGGCGACCAGGCTGCGGGTTCGCTCCGATGGGTCGCTGCCGGAAAGCAGATCGCGCGCGGCTTCAAGGGATTCGATCGCAGAATCCGCTTCGCCGAGGCCTGCTTCGGCGGCGCTCTTGGTGAGGCGCACGTCCGGTGTCTGCCCGTTGATCGTTATCGCCTCGCTTGCCGATAGCACCGACTGCTCGTACTGACCCGCATACAGGGCGACCGTCGCCAGAAAGCTCAGCGCAAGCGAGTCCCGGCCGTCCTCGAGCTCTAGCGCCCGTTGGGCATCCTCGATCGAAGCCTGGAGCGCCTCTTGACTTCCGACGAGCGCACCGGTCCGTACGAAATCCGGATTGGCGGCGAGTGCCCGCGCGATGGCACGACGGGTATAAGGCGCTGCGTAGTCGCCATCGATGACGATCGCCTTGTCGAGTTGATCCAGAGCGCGCTCCTGCTCGCCTCTAGATGACGCGACGGTGCCGTTGGCTGTCGCCACGATCGCGGCCCTTGAAGTTTCAGGTATCGGCAGCAGGTAGATGTAGACAGCGGCGCTGACCACCAGTGAGGCGGCCACCAATCCAAAAATGTAGAAGACCAAGCGCTGCGATCCACGAAGCACCAGCGAAAAGCCGACCAGGAAAAGCGCGAAAGCAAGCACCGCGATCGCCGTCGTGTACTGCGTACTGCGGTCGTTCCAGGTGACCCGGGTCTCCGCCAGGGCTGACTGGCTGAGCGAAAGCTCCTCGCTTTTGAAGGACAGCTGGCGCAGTTCCTTGCTCGTGCGCACACCCGGCAACTCACCGCCCTGAGGGATGCTCGACTGAAGCTGGGTGAGGCTGAGCGGCGGCGCGATGTTTTCGAACTGACGGGCCAGAAATGCCTGCTCACGCTTCAGCGAGTTGCGCTCGGCGGCGATGTTTTGCTCAAGAAGGCCAGCTCCCTCTTCAATTACACCTGCCCGAAGAGCACCGACTGCCGTTCGGGTCGTCTCCCGGGCGGTATTTGACTCGTTGACACTGGCATCGGTCTGGAGGATCGAGATCCCGGCTCCGAGGAACACGATCGCGGCCAGGGAGATAGCTATCCAGCGGCCCAGTGTGCCTTTACCGCCTTCGTCCTCTTCCTCCCAGGCCGGGCCCGCTTTTTCGTCAGTCGTACTCATGCGAAGAAGGCGAACGTCATGCCGCCGGAGATGCCGGTCAGGAGAACTACGATGCCCAGGCTCATCGCGGTGTAGAAGACCGGTCTTCGCAGGGAGTTCGCCTCTGCGACGGTGAACAGGAGTACCGCAGCAAACATGACCAGGGCCCAGGCCGTGAGCCCGTTAATCTGGTCGCGAATGCCGTTCGCTTCTGCCGCCCAGGCCCCGGGGTCCAGTTTGCCCGGCGAGTCAATGCCAGTCTGCTGCTCGGCGGTGCGGGCCTTGATCTGGTCTTCGAAACTGAACGGCCGTGGTGCTGCACTGGGTCGGGCGAGGTCGTCGGCGATAGTCGAGCGGCCAAAGACCCCTGCGTCAGCCGCCCGTTCGGTGGCCGAGCGGCGCAGGAACCGGGCCTGCCTGAGTGCATCCGAGGCGGCCGAAGCATTCCCGATCCGCTTCAGCGCGCCCGCCTGGTTACCGAGTTCGGCCGCGACCACGTAGTCGGCCAGGTAGCCAGTGTATTGGAGCGTATCGTTGCTCACCCCCAGAGCTACGTCGATCGTCTCCTGCTCGGTCGAGATCGTCTCCGAGATCGACTGGCGATCATCGTATGCCGCAGTACTGCCAATTGCCGCAGCGCGCCAGCCATAGGTGGCTGCGCATACGGTTGCCAGGCCGATCAGGAGCGCCACCACCCACTGCTGAGCAGTGAGATCGAGCCGAGGGCCGGAATCCTTGCGAATGCCGGAACTGCCTTTGCGGGATTTTTTGGCCATCACCCGCCCAGATACTATCTGGGCGTGCTAATGCCGGACGGTAGCCCTCACCGTTCAACCTGCGCGAACAACAGCATCTTCTTCGCCGAAGTCTGCGCGGATGAAATGAACTCCGGCGAGCATCAGCAGGCAGCCGGAAAGCAGCAGTCCTCCGGCGATCTCGATCGAGCAGCCACCTGGGCTGTCGCGATCATCCTTGGCATCGCAGCGATCGCAATCGGTGAGCCAGATATTCGATGCGCCCGACTGGATTCGAACCAGTGACCTCCGGTTTCGTAGACCGGCGCTCTATCCAGCTGAGCTACGGGCGCGGGTGGCGGGGAGCGCTTGCTCCTGAAGCGGTGATTGTATGGATAGTCGCGCCGGAGCGTTTTTCCGGAGCAGGGTCTGGCCAGTGACCGCTTGAGCGGTTACCCTAGTCGCAGTAATCAGCCGTGTTCAGCGGAACTTAGAGGGCCTACTGGGGTTGGAGAAGATATGACCTATGCCAAGAAGTATTCGAAACTGTCCTTTGCCGTGATCCTCGGCGCCTCCGCCCTGCTCGTGATGTTGCTCGGTGGCAGCCCGCGGCAGGCCCAGGCGGCTGAAGTCAACTGCCCGAAGTTCAACGTTTTGCACAACGACAGAATCGGCAAGCTGAATCTTCCGGCCGGCCTCTACAGCGTGACCGTTCTGAACGGTGACAAGTTGAGCTGTGCCGCGGCATCGAAGCAATTCGCACGCTTCCTGCAGGACTGGGACGGTGTGCTGCCCAAGCCCTGGGTCCTCAACGTAAAGAAGGCGACCTTCAACAGGGGCAAAGGCTCCGACGCTGGCTTCAGCGTCAATAAGGGTGGCGGCGGAGGTGGTGGCGGCGGCAACTCCGGGCGCTCCTGCCCCGGTTACTTCCGGGTGCTCCACAACGACAGCATCGGCAGCTTCCAGGTTCCGAAGGGCCAGTACCGGATCACCCTGGTCGGCCCGAAGAAGATCGGGTGCACCAAAGCCATAATGCGTTTTCAGGAGTTCCTGCTCGACTACGACGGCGTACTGCCTGCCCCCTGGTACCTGAACAAGAGGACGGCGACTTTCACCCGCGGCCAGACCGCGAAGGTCGGCTTCAACATCAACCGTGCCTACGGCCCGGCGCCGAACCCGAACAAGAACACGAAGGCGGTGCGCTGCCCCGGCACCTTCCGCGTACTCCACAACGACCAGATCGGAAAGCTGGTCCTGCCGAAGGGTCCGTATTACGTAAAGGCCGGCAACGGACTTTCATGTTTCTCGGCTTCGAACTGGTTCCGCGTGTTCCTCAACCGCCCCGACGGCAGGCTGCCTTCGCCGTGGAAGTTGAACGTCGGCAAGGCCAGGTTCCAGCAGGGCTCCGGCGGCCCTTACTTCCGGGTCCAGAAGGCAAACTGAGCAAGTAGCCCCGCGCTCCGCCGCCGCGAAAGCGAAGCCGGCGGTTCCCGGGTGCGCGGTCGCGGCCGGCCGGCCTCCCGGCGGGCCGCTGCGCGCTACGGTGATCCCATGATCACCCGCCGAAACGACAGCCTGCCCCCCGGTCCGCGACTGCCCAGTGCCATTCAGACGGTGGGCTGGTGGACCAGGCCGACCGGCTTCCTCGAGCGCTGCCGACGTCTTTACGGAAAGCGCTTCACGATCAGGCTGTCCGCCCAGGATCCTTTCGTGATGATCTCCGACCCGGACGAGATCAAGCAGGTCTTCACCGCACCACCGGACGTGCTCTACCCCGGCGAAGGCGCGCGCATCCTCGAGCCGATCGTCGGACCAAACTCGATCCTGCTGCTCGACGAAGGCGCCCACATGGCCCAGAAGAAACTGGTGCTGCCGGCATTCCACGGCGAGAGGATGAAAGGGCTCGAGCCGATGATCACAGAGGTCACGCGGGCCCAGATCGAGTCCTGGCCACGCGGCGAGCTTATGGCGATGCACCCCCGGATGCAGGCCCTGACCATGGACGTGATCCTCGCCGCAGTCTTCGGACTACGCTCCGGTGACCGCCTCACCGAACTGCGCCTGGCCCTGACCGAGATGCTCGAGTTCGGCCTCAGTCCGCTCAGCCTCCTGCCACCGGCGCAGCGGGCCCCGTTCGGCCTCGGCCCCTGGGCGAAGTTCATCAAGGTGAGGGCCCGTGCTGACGAGCTGATCTACGCCGAGATCGACGACCGGCGGCAGCGTCCCGACGCCGGGGGAAGCGAGATCATCGCTTCGCTGATCGAGGCCCGGCACGAAGACGGATCACCGATGTCGGACGAGGAGATCCACGACGAACTGCTCACGTTGCTGGTCGCCGGCCACGAGACCACCGCCACCGAACTCGCCTGGGCGCTGGAGCGCCTGACCCGCGAGCCAGAGGTGATGGCGAAATTGATCAGCGCAGTCGACGAAGGCGACGGTGAGCCTTATCTGACCGCCACGATCCGCGAGATCCTGCGACACCGCCCGGTCCTGCTGAACGCCGCGCCGCGGACCGTGAAGAAGGCGATCGAAGTCGGTGGCGTCCGCTACGAGCCGCGGGTCCACCTGGTCGCCAGCGCCTGGCTGGTCCAGCACGATCCCGACATCTACCCGGAGCCATACGCCTTCAGGCCCGAACGCTTCCTCGACTCCGACCCCGGCACCTACGACTGGATCCCCTTCGGAGGGGGGCGCCGTCGATGCATCGGCGCGAGCTTCGCGCAGATGGAGATGGCGGTCGTGCTTCGCGAGTTGCTGCGCTCGACAGAGGTGACGGCCGGCGCCGACGGGGCCGAGTTCACGATCCGCCGGGCGATCACCGTGACGCCCGGGCGAGGCGCCGAGACGGTGCTGGCCGACCGCGCGACGGCCTGAACGTGGCCGGGGTCGAATGCGCAGCGCCGCCCGAACAGCTCTGGCAACTGGTCGCGCGACCCGACCGGTGGAACGAGTGGTCGCCATACGTACGAGGGGCTGAAGGCCTGGGTTCACCCGAGGTCGAAGCGGGTTCAAAAGGCAGCGTGATCCTCCGTGGTGGGATCCGGCTGCCGGCCGAGGTGACCGCGGTCGATCCCGGCCGATCCTGGAGCTGGAAGGTCGGCGGCATCGTCGTCCACCACATCGTGACCCCGGCCCCCGGTGGGTCCCTTCTGGAGATGACGGTCGAGGCGTCGGCAAAGGCATGGACCCCTGCGGCGAAGCTCTACGCGCCGGTAGTCGGGGTGATTGCCGGTCGAACGGCCCGGGCGGCAGAAGGGGACCACCAGGACTGAACGACCGTCAGGATCAGGCCGGCCGCCCTTCGTCGTCGATGCCGACGGGTTTCGCCGGAGCTCTGGCATGGATGAGGGCGGCGGTCCAGTCTTCTGCCATGCCGCTGTCCTCGTTGCCGTGGTGGTGGACCGGTGTATCGACTATCTCGGCCCGGACCGTCTCGAAACCCTCGAATGCGGCGGTCAGCTCTTCGATCGCGACGAGGTCGAATTCGGCGAAGAATCCGAATCGCTTCATGATCGACTATCCGAGCTTCCCTTGCGGCGGCAAGCTGATCTACCTGCGCCAAAAGGGCGCCCGGTACTTCTTCCGAGAAAAGCTGACCTACGGCCTCGACGTTTGCGCTGATCGGCAGGAAGCTCGGTTTCGTCTGAAATGAAGCGGGCGG
>CALEMO010000139.1 GCA_937910825.1 uncultured Solirubrobacterales bacterium
CGCTCGGGGATGCGCTCGACCCGCAGCGGGAATCCTTCGAAGCCGGAGTCGGTGAAGAACCAGTGATCGAATTCCTCCTTCTCCGTGATCCGATTATGCGCCGCCCAGCCTGACTGCGCATCTTCTTCCCGCCAGGCGCGATCCTTGCGCAGCATGTGCCTGGCCAGACAGGCGTCGTAGTCGGCCCGGTGCAGGTGGACCATCAGCAGGTCGGGATCGCCGCGAAAGTGCCTGTCTAGGCGGCGGTGGAAGCCCGGCTCCCAGCTGGACGGCCTGGTCGCCATCGCCGACTTGTTGTAGGCGGCGTTTTCGGTCCAGTACCCACGTTGTTCGAGCACCTGGCGCTCCGGATCGAGCGGCGCTTCGCGATCGGGCAAGTGGATCAGCTCGTAGCCCATACAGGTGACGAACTCCTCGATCATGCTCTCCATGTAGCTGCCGAGGTCACCCAGGGCAGGGTCGGGCACAACAAGCTCGTCGACGTCGGTGACAAGCACAACGTCGTAGCCACCTTCCAGCAGGTCGCGTTGCTTTTTTTCGATCGTGCGCACCATCCAGGTGTGGTCCACCTCGCCGTGCGGGACGATCTCTCGGTTGAAGTCGCCGTTCTCGGTCGAACCGTCGACCGACTCGTTGTCGAGCACGTAGATGTCGGCGGGATCAAAGAACTGCGAGTAGTAACGCAGCCAGACCGGCAGGAAGAAAGCCTCATTGTGGACCATGGTGATGATCGCGCGCGAGCTGTTGCACCTGCCTTGCTGTTTCGCCTTTTCGCGGAATTCCTGTCGCTCGGCCCGGTGGTCGTCGAACCAGTCGGCCAGAGGGTGGCGCGGCTGCTCGAGGATTTCGGGTATCTGGGCTGAATCAGCGGCCATCCGACCCTGATTCTAGGGTCCAATCCGATTTGTTCCCATCTCCCCGTTAGGATCGGAGCCTATGTGGTCCGGCGAGACTGTGTCAGTGGTGCTCATGACCTACAACGAAAAGGATTCGATCCGCGGCGTGATCGATGACTTTTTCGCGACCGGTGTCGTCGATGAAGTCCTGGTGGTCAACAACAACGCCCAGGCCGGGACCACCGAGGAGGTCGAAAAGACCGATGCGCGTCAGGTCTTCGAGGCGAGACAGGGGTATGGCCACGCGGTACGCCGTGGCCTGAAGGAGGCCGAAGGCGACCTGATCGTGCTGGCCGAACCCGACGGCACGTTTCTTGCCGCCGACATCGTGAAGTTGCTTGCGTACAGCACCGACTGCGACGTAGTGCTCGGCACCCGCACCACCCGGGAGATGATCTGGGACGGTGCCAACATGGGCTGGTTTCTCAAGTGGGGGAACTGGGCCGTGGCCAAGCTGGTCGAGGTTCTCTTCAATACCAGTCACCTGAGCGACGTCGGCTGCACCTACCGCCTGATGCGCCGGGATACGGCCCGCTGGATGGCGGAGAACATGTCGGTCGGCGGCAGCCACGCCGGACCGGAGATGATGCTACTGGCGATCACTTCGGGTACGCGGCTGGTCGAGGTCCCGGTCAACTACCTGCCCCGGGTCGGCACCTCTTCGGTCACCGGTCACCCGGCGAAGGCAGTCCTGCTCGGGCTGACCATGGTCCGGTTCATTATCGCCGCCCGCCTCGGCCGCTCCGGCCGTGCGTCTGATTCCGCCTAGGGCGCTACGTCGATCACGTAGAGACTGGGCCGGATCGTCCCGCGGTAGCTCTCCTGCTCGACGATGGTCGCGTTCTCCGGCAGGAAGACGGCGCGGCCCGTCAGCAGCGGGTTCTCGAGCTTCTTGCCGCTGGTGCTTGAATCCTCCACCGTGAGCAGGTCCGGTGCCAACAGGAACACCCGGTGGCCC
>CALEMO010000140.1 GCA_937910825.1 uncultured Solirubrobacterales bacterium
CTCAGGCCGCTGCGGACGCAGTAATCTCCAGCCGCTGACGACCCGCCCTTGCCCGCCCTCCTTCAGGGAGCTTTTAGCCTTGGTCCATATAGTTGCCCGTTCAAAACGGGTTCGGTCGGCTGCGTCTCCGGCGGGCTTCAGGTAAAGCCACAAGCCGAAAAGCGGGAAAGAATTGCCAGCAGCCTTGCCTCGCAACAAGAAAAAGCGGATTCCACAATCGGAACGCAGGGCCGAAGTGATCGATGCTGCCCTGATCGAGTTCGGCAAGCGCGGCTACGACGGCACGACCACCACGGTGATCGCCCAACGCGCCGGCATACAGCAGCCGTACATCTATGCCCTGTTCGAAAACAAGCGCCACCTGTTCCTGGTCTGCCAGGAAGTTCTCTACGAGCGCATGCTCGCCATCTTCGAGCAGGCGGTCAAGCAGGAGGACTCGCCGTACGAGCGACTGCGAAAGATGGGGATCTCCTACCTAGATCTGCTCGAAGATAAAGCCTGGCTTCATTGTCACCTGCGGATCCTCGCGGCAAGCGGACACAGCGACCTCAGGGAGCCGATCCGTGAAAGCTTCGAGAGGTTTTTCAGCCGGGTCAGTGAGATGAGCGGCGCCGGTCCACGTGAGGTCGCCCGTTTCCTCGCAACCGGCATCACGCTGAACGCCATGGTGTCGATGGATGCCCCGGTGGAAATGCTGAACTACCTGCGGGTCCCAAGGGAAGACGAACTTTGACCATGAAATCCCAACTGATCATCTGCGTTCTCGGCCTGACCATTCTGGCCGCGCCGGCTGCTGCCTCGGCGGGAATGGAGAAGACGCGCAAGGTCGGCTGGGGTCCGCGCACAAATCAGAAAGCCGCCAAGCTGGTCGATCGCTCCCGATGGGAGCCACGCCCGAAGAATCGCAAGGCAAACCATCGGGTCCCTGGTAAGAAGCTGCTCAAGTCGTGGCGCAAGCGCAGCGACATGCCTTACCGGAATTACGTCAACGGGCGTTTCCGCGGTACCACCGACGAAATTATCCAGTGGGCCGCTCACAAGTGGGGCATCGATACCGAGATCATGCGAGCCGTGGCAACCGTTGAGACCTGGTGGGTCAACTCATTCCGGGGCGACAGCGGCGATTCGTTCGGCCTCTACCAGGTACGGCGTCCTTACCACTGCTTCAACAAGTGCAATATCGCCCGCCACTACACCGCCTTCAACGCTGACTACTACGGCGGCATCATCAGGTCTTACTACGACGGCACCCAGACCTGGCTGAATACGGTCGACGGCAACGGCAAGCGTTACCGCAAGGGTGACCTCTGGGGCAGTCTCGGGGCCTGGTACTCGGGTCGCTGGTGGCCCGACGGAGTCGAGACCTATCTCAACGCCGTCAAAGCACGCAAGTCCGAACAGACCTGGAAGCAGCCCTACTTCGTAGGCAAGTAGCGCCGACTCAGAGGTATCGCCGGCCGGGCGATCAGGAGCCGTCCGCCGAAGCGCGAAACCGCTTGAGCCGTATCCCTCGCCCAATCAAACCCCATCACATCAGCGACGCTCCCGATCTTGCCGCACAGGGCTACACAACCGGGAGCACCGCTCGGTTCCGTTCGTCGATTCCCGCCATCGATCCCGATCATGTCGTCCGCAAGTGCGAAATCGGGAGCATCGAATATTCGAGGCGGACGGATTCTCAGGTGGCGCGTCGCAGGGGCCGACCAATTCGTCGCTTTACGCCCGGAGCACGCTCGCGGCATTTCGGCCAGCCGCGAAAGCCCCTGGCACCCGTCCGCGTGGGGAATGGCCGGACTTGAGCAAATCGAGAATCTCCTGAATTCTGCGTACCACTTCCTCGGGCCGATCCTCGATCATGCGATGGGTGATGCGAACTGTGCACAGGCCGCTGGCCAGATGGTCCATGTCGCGGAGTCGATCCTGGGTGAATCTGAACTCGTGAAAAGCCACGCTGTCCACTTCGACGATCAGACCTTGCTGCGACCAGAAAAAGTCCACAATCCGGTCGCCGATCCTTGCGTTCACTTGTGGTGTCGGCAGTTCGCTCTTCTCGCAGAGCGACAGAAATCTGCTCTCCAGCACCGATCTAGTTGATTCGCCAAGAGCGCTAGTTCGATTCGCCAGCCGGCGAAGCCTTGCGGCGCCCTTCCGGTTCGGCGTGAGGTCCAGCGTGGCGATGATCGAACGGTCGGAAACGATCTTCTTTCTGCGAGCCGACCAATAGGCGTCTTCGAGGTCACGTTCACATCCGACACCGGCAAAATCGACGAGGGTCCTGGCTACCGAGGTGACCGGTATCCAGTCAACCAGCTGAATCTGTGTCTCGGGCAAGAATCGGCTTCGGTGGACCCAAAGACCGCGCTGCGGGTCGCCGCCGATACTTCGGACCAACTCGATCGGGATTGTCGGGGGAGCGATTCCCCACAGGGCGGCGGCCGAGCGATGCGAAAGTGCAGAGCCCGAACCACAAGCAAGCACAGCCGCCATCCATCTGCCCCGAGCAGTGAGCGCTTCGTGACCCACCGCATATACACCAACGTGGATGGGCAGCAAGTTGCCCGCTGCGATCCGTCCCTGTATCTGGTGGCTGCTCATCCCCAACTCGATCAGATTCGCGCGCGAAACTACCCCGTGCTGTGCCGAGGCGAGCGTTGAGATCAAACGATTTCTCTCCGCTCCCCGCGGTGCCGTTCCCGATGGTGCCGCCATTGCGGGTCCGATCGAGAGCGATGATTCGACGTGGCCCACGGCGAGGTTGGACATGGAGCAAGCGTGCCCGCATCCTGGTCACGAAACCAGACCCGTCTGCATCAATTTCCAACCGGAGCCGTGCCCAATACTGCCGCCGACGTGTCAGCCGCCGACGTGCGAAGCCCGGAGGCCATCCAGGGCAGCCGGCCGGGGTCTACCGAACCCGCTCGGATGATCCCGATCGTACCTCCTGCGGCGGCAAGATCAGGAGCGTCGCGACGCGGGCCCGGACCAAAGCGGCCATCGCTCCTGATGTTGCCGGGATCGGCGACAAAATCGGGAGCATCACTTTCACGCTCCGGCCGGCGGGGGTCGCCTACTGACCGTCAATCGGCTGAACGGCCCAGGCCTGAACGCGCAGCCCTCGGCTGATTCAGTCCAACGC
>CALEMO010000141.1 GCA_937910825.1 uncultured Solirubrobacterales bacterium
GCGCGAAAACGGACGGGCGCTGCTGATCGTAGAAGGGCCGGTGGTCCCTGCCTACTGCGTGGTGATGGGTGATCGTGCCGCCGCCCTCGATGATCACCTCGGACGCCGCTGCTTTGATCTCATCCCACTGTTCGAGTTCGCCGCCCCTGACCGCCGGCGCAAGCACCGTGAAGTAGGGCGCGGCACCGTCTGGATAGACGTGGGTCAGCCGGCAGCTGATCCGCGGTGATCCCGCTCCTTCGGCCGCCGTGCCGCAGACTTCGGCAACCGCCTCCCGTGTTGCCGCCATCACCCCGGCATGGAATGCCTCGAAGCGGTCCCAGGTGACCGCGGTCTCGAAAGTTTCCGACAGCACACCGCAGGAGACGAAGGTGTCGCGCACGTACGGCGCCAGCAGGAAGGCGTCCCGCCAGTGGTCTGATCCAGAAGGTTCCGCGCCTGCCCCCCGCTTCTCCCCCGAAGAAACTTTCCGGCTCGCCTGCTGGCCGCCTTCGCCAAGGGCGATCGCGATCGCCTGGTCGAGAAGCCCCTCCACCGGCACGGCGGCAGATTCAAAACCGAGCATCAGCAGGGCGGCGTTGCCATCACCCGCGCCCATGGTCTGTGCCTCAAGCGGGTCGACCAGCCGGCAGTTCGATGGTCCGAGCCGGGACTGGGCGATCAGGCGCACCGCCCCGCATGCAGCGGCGATGAAGTCGGGGAATTCAATGGTCGCGCTCGCCTTGAAGACCGGCCGCAGGCGCACCCTCATCCAGGCTTCGGTGATCACTCCGAGGATCCCTTCGGATCCGAGCAGCATCCGGTCCGGCGACGGCCCGGCACCGGATCCCGGCAAGCGCCGGCTCTGCCACTCGCCGCCGGGTGTGATCGCCCGAATCGATTCGACCAGATCGTCGATGTGGGTCTCTCCGGTCGCGAAATGACCGCCGGCTCTGGTCGCCAGCCAGCCGCCGAGGGTCGAATACTCAAACGACTGCGGGTAGTGGCGAAGCGTGAGTCCCTGTTTCCGCAGCTGGTCTTCCAGCGCCGGGCCCCTCACGCCACCCTGTATCCGGGCGGCAAGAGACTGTCGATCGACTTCCAGCACCGAGTCGAGCCTGGTCAAGTCGAGCGATACGACTGGACGCTGCGCTTGCCCGAGCCTCGGTTCGACGCCGCCGCAAACGCTGGTGCCACCACCGAATGGGATCACGGCCGCATCCCAGTCAGCAGCCTGCTCCAGGACCTCGACCACCTGCTGCTCGTCCTGCGGGAAAGCCACCAGATCGGGCGGATTCGGAAATTTCCCGGCATGTCCCTGAACGATGTCGCGGTACGACTTGCCCAAAGCATGAACGACGCGCTCATGACGACCCTGCGAATACAGGCCTTCCCTCGCGGCTGCCGGCAACTTCAGGCGTGCTTCGCGCAGCTCGACCTGATCCAGCGGGACTGCTTGCAGGGGTTCGCTGCCGAAACCCAGCATCGACCTGATCCCGGTTGCCGCCTCTTTCAGTTCTGCAGGCGGGCGCTGCTGGTCTTCATAGCCCCAGCCCCAGTGCTTTAGTCGTCTGTCGCGCCCGCCGTCAGGCATCTGCCCTGCTCTGCATTACCAGTGGACTCCGCGCAGCAGATGCGCGAATGCGACCGCTTCGGTCGAAACGGCCTTGTCCGGCTCGCCCTTGCCTGCTCCCTCACCCTTGGCCGCTTTGGAGTCCGGGAAGAGTTTGTAGCCCTGGTTGAGGATCGCGTCCGAGGCCTTGGGTGAGACCGCGTAGAGCAGCTCACCGAAGTTACCGAGCTTGGTCGCAACCTTCTTCGGGCGGTTGACCATCGCTCCGGTGATCATGTCCGCCGCCTCATCGGGGGTCATCGTCGGGAATGCGTCGTACATCTTGGTCGGCGTGATCATCGGGGTCCTGACCAGCGGCATGTAGATCGAGGTGATGTCCACACGGTCGTCGACGATCTCCGAAGCGATCGTCCGGCTGAAGGCATCGAGCGCAGCTTTCGAAGCGACGTAGGCCGAGAACCTGGGCGTATTCGTCTGCACACCGATCGAGCTGATGTTGATGATGTGCCCGCTCTTGCGCTCACGCATGCGCGGCAGGATGGTCAGGATCAGCTTGAGCGAGCCGAAGTAATTCAACTGCATGGTGAGCTCGTAGTCGTGGAAACGGTCGTA
>CALEMO010000142.1 GCA_937910825.1 uncultured Solirubrobacterales bacterium
GCTGCCGAGATCGGTGGCGATACCGCCGTTTACGTCGGGGACATGACCAAGACCGACGCCGCTGACGAACTTGTCGCCACCGCGATCGAGGCCTTCGGCTCGGTGGACATCGCGGTCAACAACGCCGGCTACACCTGGGACGGCGTCGCCCACAAGATGTCCGACGACCAGTTTCAGGCGATGCTGGACATCCATACGATCGTGCCTTTCCGGGTCGCACGGGCCCTGGCACCCCACTGGCGTGAAGCGGCGAAAGCCGAAGCTGCAGAAGGCCAGGAAGTCTTCCGCAAGCTGATCAATATCTCGTCGATCTCGGGAACCATGGGCAACGCCGGGCAGATCAATTACAGCGCCGGCAAGTCGGCCGTGGTCGGCATGACCAAGACCCTGGCCAAGGAATGGGGCCAGTTCAAAATCAATGTGAACGCCGTCGCCTTTGGCTTCGTCGAGACCCGGCTGACCGCCGCCAAGGACGATAACGCCGAGACCGTAAAGGGACCGGGCGGCGAAGAGATTCAGCTCGGAATCCCGGAGCAGATGAGGGCGATGGCTTCAATGATCATCCCGCTCGGCCGCCCGGCAACGCCAGAAGAGGCTGCGGGCCCGGTGCTTTTCCTTGCTTCCGGGCTGTCCGATTACGTGCACGGTCAGGTGCTCAACGTCACCGGTGGCCAGTTCGGCGGAATGGGCAACTGATCGGGAAGGGCAGTCTCTAGCGGCGTTCTTCCGCGGGGGGTTCGCCGTTCTCGCCGACTATCGCCTGGGGCGGCCACGGGCCGAACCAGTTATCGCGGGCGCCGTCCAGGGTGATCACCGAGCCGGAGTGGAAAGCACCGGCATCGCTGGCAAGGAATGTCAGCAGCCACGCCATTTCTTCCGATTCGCCGACTCTTCCCATCGGGATGGTCTTGTGCACCGACTCGACGATCTCCTTCGGATATTTGTTGACGAAAGTATCGGTTGCAAACTGGCCGGCAGCGATCGCACAGGTGCGGATGCCAAAACGCGACCACTCCGTGGACAGCGTCTTCATCATGTTCTCGACTGCCGCTCGCGCCGCCCCCGAATGAACCATGCCCGGCATGCCGTTGTGGGGAGACAAGGTGACGCTCAGCACGGCCCCGCTCTCCTGTGGGATGAAAGCTTTGGTCGCGGCCGCGTGGGTCATCAGCCAGGTCCCGGTGATATTGAGTTCGATCACCGTGCGAAATCCCTTCGGCGAAATCGCTTCCGCCGGACTCAGGAACTGACCGCCGGCGTTGTTGACCAGGGTGTCTATCCGGCCGTGGCTCTCCATCACCTGGTCGAAGAACCCGTCCACCAGTCCATCGTCGCGAATGTCGAGCGAGTGGTGCTCGAAGGTACCCGGCAACTTAGCGGCGAGTTCCCGCGTCTCTTCCAGCGGCTCCGTGCGCCTGCCGCAACCGACTACGTTCGCCCCGAGCCGGACCATCTCAAGGGCCGTCTCCCGGCCCAGCCCGGATCCCGCACCGGAAATGACAACGACCTTGCCGGCAAGCAGGCCGTCTCTGAAAATTCTGGATCGTACGGATTCGCCCATCAGTGCCGCTGAACCTTACTCACCGGGCCCACGGCTGTAAGGTCGCGACATGTCGGTTCAGGCTGAAGCACGGCTTCTTGAGACTCCGCTGCCCGGCGGGGTAGCGAACGCTGCGGTCACGGTCGAACCCATGGTCACCGGGACTTTCAGCTCACCCGACATCCTGATGTCGAGCCCGGGAGGCGAAGTCGGCAACCTCAAGATCATGCGCGCCACCCGGGGCGAAAACACTCCGGTACCGGTGCCGGCGTTCCTGATCAGGCATCCGAAGGTCGGACCGATTCTGGTTGATACCGGCCTTCACCCGGCGATCGCCAGCGATCCGACAAAGAACCTTGGTCGCCTGGGAACCTGGTTCTCCAAGCCGCAACTCGAACACGGGCGTGATGTCTCCGCCCAGCTCCGCGAAAAGGAAATCGAGCCAGGCGCCATCCGCCTGGTGATCATGACCCACCTTCATCTCGACCACGCATCCGCGATAGCCGATTTCCCGGACGCGACCTTCATCGTGACGGCCGCCGAATGGCAGGCGGCGACTACCGGCATGTTCCCCGCCGGAAAGGGGTATTACCGGCCCCAGTTCGACTACGCCTTCGATTTCAGGACAGTCGCCTTCGATGGAGAGAACGTCGATTCATACGCGACCTTCGGCCGCACGATCGACCTCTTCGGAGACGGTTCGGTTCGCCTTGCCTCGACGCCAGGGCACAGCGCCGGGCACCAGTCGGTAATCGTTCGGCTGAAGGACAAGGATCTGGTCATCGCGGGAGACGCGGTCTACCGACAGGAACAGCTTGAGGCCGGATCAGACCTGCCGGGACGCACCGTGGACAACCACAACTTCAGGCGCAGCCTGCAGGAGCTGAGGCTGTTTCACCGCCAATACCCGGAATCAGTGATCACGCCAGGGCACGACCGGGAGTTCTACGAGAACGCTCCTCCCAGGTACGAATAG
>CALEMO010000143.1 GCA_937910825.1 uncultured Solirubrobacterales bacterium
TTATCGAACCCTGAGCAACTACGTACCTAAAAAGTTCATCGGCGATCGACACCCTCAGCCTCAGGGAGAAACCGTCCTCATCGGTTGAGACGACCCGGCCGACGCCGTCGACGTGCCCCTGCACTATGTGCCCGCCGAGGCGCTGGTCAGCCCGGAGCGCAAGTTCGAGGTTCACAGGGGCGCCGGAGGCGAGCCCACCGAGTGAAGTCAGTCCGAGCGTCTGTTTCATTGCTTCGGCCGAAAATCCGCCGGCCGAAACTTCGGTGGCGGTCAGGCAGACACCGTTCACCGCCACAGAGTCCCCGGGCTGGATCTCATCCGCTAGACGGGTCAGCAGGCTAAGCCTTGCTCCATCGGAGTCGACTTCGACCGCGCTCACCTTTCCCAGGTCCGCCACCAGGCCGGAAAACACCGCTCACCACTCCTTCAGGGTTGCACTCATGAGTACATCTTGACCTACTTGGCTCACCCGCATCCCGGTCACTCTGATTGCCTCGGAGATCAGCTCTGGCCCTGGCCCTTCGACCGCAGGCTTTCCTCCACCAACCAGCAGAGGGGCGACGAAGACTTCGACCCGATCCACCTCGCCCGAAGCAAGCGCCGCGCCGGCCAGGGTCGGTCCGCCCTCGAGCAGGATCGATGAAATCCCGAGCTCCCCCAGCCGGTCCAGAGCATCAGTGAACCGCTGGGCTTCGTCGCCCCGGCTCACGACGATTGCCGCTCCAGCCTGCCGCAGGGGTTCGAGGCGCTCCTCCGCCGTGAACTCTCCGGCGACGAGAACCACCGGCGCCGTATCGATGTCTTCGAAAACCGCCGCTTCGGGGGTCAGCAGCGCTCGGGAGTCAAAAATGATCCGGGCCGGTTGGCGGTCCACCCCTTCGGTCCGCGCGGTCAGCCGCGGATTATCGGCGGCCAGCGTCCCGGAGCCGACCGCGACCGCATCAACCGCGGCGCGCCACCGATGGACCAGCGCCCGGCTCTCGGGACCGGTGATCCACTGCGAATCACCGGACCGGGTAGCCACCTTGCCGTCGAGGCTCATCGCCAGCTTCAGCGTCAGCAGAGGGCGGCCCGTCTTCGCTCGCTTGAGAAAGTCCTGCACCAGGCCGCGGCAACGCTGGACCGCCTCGGGGTCCGCATCTCGGACCGGGATACCGGCCTCCCTGAGGATTCTCGGGCCGATCCCATGGGTCTTCTCCGTCGGATCGGCGCAGCCGACCACTACTTCTGAAACGCCGGCCTCCACCAGCGCATCGACGCATGGTGGCTGGCTCCCTGTGTGGGCGCAGGGCTCAAGTGTGACAAAGACGGTTGCCCCCTTGGAATCATTACCCCGGGTCTCGGCATCCTTCAGGGCGACGCGTTCCGCGTGGAGCTCGCCGTGTTTCCTGTGCCAGCCTTCGCCGATGATCTCGCCTTCACGAACCAGCACACATCCGACCATCGGATTGGGGCTGACCGAGCCGAGACCACGCTCGGCCAGATGAATGGCTCTGTCCCAGTATTGCCCCTCGGCAGTGGAGTTATCGACT
>CALEMO010000144.1 GCA_937910825.1 uncultured Solirubrobacterales bacterium
ACCACCCTGATGATCATCTTCAACTGATGATGGATTCGCTTCGCGGAAAACTCCTGATCGCGGCACCCAGTCAGTTCGACTTTTTCCGGCGCAGCGTGGTTCTGATCGTCGAACATACGGACCAGGGAGCTTTCGGAGTCGTACTGAATCGTCGAGCCGATTCGGACGTGGCTGAACTCGTACCTGATCTCGGGCCCCTGGTCGAACGCGGGGCACCGTTGTGGGTTGGTGGTCCGGTCGGACCGGACTCGATCGTGGTGCTCGGCGAGTTTGAAGACAGCGAACATTCGGCGGGGGCGGTCACCGACCGAATCGGTGTGGTTGATCCGGAAGGGGAAATTGACATCGTCAGGGCTAGGGTGTTCGTCGGACATGCCGGCTGGAGTGCCGGACAGCTTGATCAGGAACTCGAACAAGAGGCCTGGATCGTGGCTGAGCTCGACCCCGAGGATGTCTTCGCGGAGGGCGACCTCTGGGCGGAAGTGCTCGCTCGCCGCGGCAAGGACTTCGAGCTGCTGGCGACGATGCCGGACGATCCGACCCTGAACTGATTCTCAGCGGCACAGACTGCGTAGGATTGATCCATGAGCAACCAGTCTCCAACCGACCCACCTGAAGACATGCGTGGATCCCCCCTCGTGAGGGACCTGCTGAAAAACGACCCAATCGAGCAGTTCAACCTCTGGTTTGAGCAGGCGACCGCGGTCAACGATATGCCCGAGGCGATGACCCTGGCGACGGTCGACGATCAAGGACGGCCAGACGCACGCATGGTCCTGATGAAGGGTGCTGACGCCGAGGGCTTCAGATTTTATACGAACTACGACGGGGTCAAGTCGGCACAGATCGGTGCTACCTCCGCGGCTGCCCTGGTCTTCAACTGGCCAGAGCTGGCCCGCCAGGTGAGAGTCCGCGGCACGGTCGAGCGCCTCGCTGAGGACGAATCGGACGCCTACTTCGTCAGCCGGGACCGTGCCAGCCAGATCGGAGCCTGGGCTTCGCCCCAGAGCAGGCCGATCGAGGATCGGCGGCAACTTGAGCTGCTGGCCGCTGAAGCAGAGCGGAAATTCGACGGCCGGCCGGTTAAGCGACCTGAGCATTGGGGTGGCTTCCTGGTCAGACCCGAGCAGATCGAGTTCTGGCAGGGGCGACGGGCCCGGCTCCACGATCGCTTCGCCTTCGTCCGCGACGGCGACGGCTGGAATATCGAACGTCTGGCTCCCTGACTGGCGATCCGGCCCGCGCAGGGACAAACGTCCGCCAGCCAATGGTGTATCTTGATGTTTCTGCTCATGGGGAGCGGCTCTGGAGATATCCAATTTAGGGAGAGTTCTGATGCGGGGGTTGCGCAGAAGTTCCTTCGTGGCCTTTGTTCTGACCGCGCTCGTAGCGTTGGCCGGATCGGCCGTAGTTTCGACGGCAGGAGCCGCTGAGGCGGGTACTTCAGCTAAATCTGGCAAGAAAAAGGCGAAGAAGCTGAAGAAGGCGCCGAAGGCAACGGCCCCGGCCGACTTCACGGCGAGGGGCAGCATCAAGGAGGCCTACGTCAAGGGCGCCACCCCCGGCAGCAAGCTGCTGTTGGTCAACCGCAAGAACCGCATCCTCGCCACAGGCAAGGCTGACTCATTTGGCAGCAAGATTTTCTACTACCAGAAGCCGGGCGCCGGATACTCGGTGCGGTCCCCCCGGGGCGGAAAAGTACTGGGCAGCTCCAAATTCCGGGTTCTCAAGCCGGGAGCCAATCCCAAGCAGTCGTTCTACCAGGGCAAGCCGCTTAATCCGGGACTCAATTACGTGACCATGCGTGACGGAGTCGAGCTGGCGATGACTGTACGCCTGCCTTTGGGGAAGACCGTGGCCGACGCTCCGTTCCCGACTTTCATCGAATACTCGGGCTACCAGGTGGCTGCCCCGCACGACCTGATCGCTTCCGTGATCGGCGGCGGTCCATCGGACCCGTTGGCGCCGGCCACTTCGACCGCGGTCGGCTCAGTGATCGGCCCGCTTCTCGACTTCGCTGTGGTCAGCGTCCAGATGCGCGGCTCCGGCTGCTCGGGCGGTGGCTTCGACCTCTTCGGCCTGCCGACCACCTTCGACGGCTATGACGCCGTCGAAACGGTCGCCGCGCAGCCCTGGGTCAAGGGAGACAAAGTTGGCATGGGAGGCATCTCCTTCTCCGGCATCACTCAGTTGTTCACGGCCGGTACCCAGCCACCTCACCTGGCTGCGATCTCGCCGCTGTCAGTGACCGACGACATCTACAAGGCGACCGGCTATCCCGGAGGCATCTTCAACACCGGATTTGCCTACTCGTGGATCCAGCAGCGGGCGGATGACGCCGAGCCGGCTCCTGAAGGCGGCCAGACGTGGGCGAAGATCCTTTCGGACCCGAACGATCCGAACTACGATCCGCGTTGTGCTGCGAACCAGACGATGCGGCTCCAGACCCGCGATTTCAACAAACTGATCGAGAAGAACCCTTACCGGACGCCGAAGCTGTTCAACGACAGGTCGCCCGGCAAGTGGATGAAGAAGATCGAAGTTCCGACCTTCCTGGTCGGCGCCTTCCAGGACGAGCAGACTGGCGGCCACTTCGCCCAGAGCGTCGGCAACATCTCGCCGAAGAACAAAGATGTCTGGATCACCCTTCAAAACGGTGTTCACGCTGACTCGCTCGGTCCGAGCACGATCACCCGCTGGACCGAGTTCATGAAGCTCTTCGTCGCTGACGAGGTGCCGGTGGTTTCGCCTCTGGTGCTCGGGTTCAGCTCGGTCCTCTACGAATTCCTCGCTGATGCTCCGGCCCTGCCGGTCCAGCAGTCCAGGTTTGCCGCATACCCGAATGCAGCGGCGGCGCTGGATGAGTTCCGCAAGGACCCGCGAATCCGTCTGATGATGGACAACGGCGCCGCGATTCCGGGTTCCCCCGGAGCAATCGGCGCTGCCTGGGAGATGGACTACGGCTCATGGCCGGTCCGTCAGGCAAAAGCGACCAGCTTCTACCTCGATAAGAACGGGCGGCTGAAGTCGGGCAAGCCGAATAAACAGGGTGCCGCCAGCTATAAGGGCGACCCGTCGGCCCGTCCGCCGCAGACCCTGAACGGTGCAGGCGAATCCGACTCCTGGGTGGCACAGCCTCCTTATGAGTGGGCACCGATCGCCAACGGCAAGGGGCTCGGCTTCTCGACTCCGGCTCTGGCCAAGGACACGGTCATCGCCGGCACCTCGAGCCTCGACCTCTTTCTGAAGTCGTCGGCCCGCGATACTGACCTGCAGGTCACGCTGACCGAGGTCAGGCCGGACGGCAAGGAGACCCTCGTCCAGAACGGCTGGCTGCGAGCATCGCATCGCAAGCTCGACCGCAAGCTGTCGAACGCGCTCAGCCCCGAACCGACCCACCTGAAGAAGGACGCCAGAAAGTTGCGCAAGGGCAAGTTCACCAAGACACGGGTCCAGATCTTCCCGGTAGCCCACGCTTTCCGGGCCGGTTCGAAGATCAGGATCAACATTCAGGCTCCGGGTGGTGACCGTCAGATTTGGGACTTCGACACCCTGGAGGACGGCACCATCCGGAATACGATCGCCTTCGGCGGCAAACGCCCCTCGAAGCTGGTCCTTCCGGTGCTGAAGGGCGCCGACGCCCAGGGCACTCCGTTGCCACCAGCGACCGCCCTGCGCGGCCAGCCCAGCCGGGACTTCGTACCGGCAGCCAACGGAGGCTGACCACCTGAAGTTCTACGCCGACGCGCTGGCCGACTGTGAAGCCTGAGCCCCGGCCCCGTCCTCGGCGGCCAGCCTGCGAATTTCGGAAAGCCTTGCTTCGGCAATCGTGATTGCCTCTTCGCTTTCGTCGATCAGCACGTAGTTGCGCCCCAACTTTTCGGCGACCGCTGCGAGCGTGCCGCTGCCGGCGAAGAAATCCAGGCACCAGTCGCCCGGGCGGCTTGAAGCGAGCACCATCCGGCGCAGTACGCCTTCGGGTTTCTGGGTCGGATAGCCGGTCTTTTCGCTGCCGTTGGTATGAACGATCGTGTGCCACCAGACGTCGGTCGGCAGCTTGCCGCGCGCGGCCTTTTCCGGGGTGACCAGGCCGGGTGCCATGTATGGCTCACGGTCGACTTCTTCGGAGTCGTAGTAGAAGTTGGCTTGGTCTTTTACGTAGACGAGGATGGTGTCGTGCTTTGCTGGCCAGCGCTTCTTGGCCCGGGCCCCATAGTCGTAGGCCCAGATGATTTCGTTGAGGAAGCATTCACGGCCGAATATCTCGTCGAGCAGCAGCTTGCAGTAATGCGCTTCGCGGTAATCGATGTGGAAGTAGAGGGTCCCGCTCGGGTCAAGCAGCCGGTGCGCATGCTCCAGTCGCGGGGCGAGAAAGCCCAGGTAGTCGTCGAAGTCGTCCTTGTAGGAAGACTCGGAAAGCAGGCGACTGGAGTAGCGGCGGCCGCCGAAGCCGGTCCGGTCACCCTGCTTGTTGCTTTCGGTGGCGATCGTCTTGCGGCTCTGAACCCGACCCGTATTGAACGGCGGGTCGATGTAGATCATCTGGAAGGTTTCGTCGGCAAGCGTAGGAAGCAGGTCCAGATTGTCGCCCAGCATGATCCGGCTCTCGCTCAACTCCATGCGGCGATGCTACCGGCCTTTTGGACGTCGGCGAAAGCCCAGGCCAGCCGCCAGCGATCAGGCGACCGAGGCTTCAGCCTGACCGGGTCTT
>CALEMO010000145.1 GCA_937910825.1 uncultured Solirubrobacterales bacterium
TAGCCCTCGACAACCACCGCCCGGCCGGCCTTCGCCATCGGTGCTCGCGCGCGGTCGATGCCGTAAAGGATCTCGCCCTTGTGGAAAAGCTCGTTCTCGGCCGAGTTCAGGTACTTGGGTTTCTGGTCGTCACGCATGGCCCGGGCCCCGAAGCCGACGACCCGGCCCCGCGGATCACGGATCGGAAAGCTGATGCGTTCACGGAAGCGGTCATACATGCCACCGCTGCGGCCCTTCTGGGCGAGTCCGGTGCGCGCCAGCTCAGCCACGGAGAAACCGGCCTGCTGGCCTTTGACGATCAGGGTGTCCCATGCGCTGGGTGCGTATCCGACTCCGAAATCAGCGAGCACCTGCTCACCCAGCCCGCGCCCGGCCAGGTACTCGCGGGCCTTGCTTGCCTCAGGCGCGTCGCGGTAGAAAGATGAGTAGAAACTGGCGGCCCTCTCCATCAGCTCAGTCAGGCGGGTCCGCTCGCGGCGCCTTTGCTCTGCCTGCGGATCCTCCTTCTCGCGCGTGACTTCAACCCCGTAGCGGTCGGCAAGCAGCTCGACGGCTGCGGGAAAGTCGATGTTCTCGGTCCTGGAGACGAAGTCGAAGAGGTCACCACCGACGCCGCATCCGAAGCAGTGGTAGAGCTTGTCCTCAGACTGTATGCCGAATGAGGGCGACCGCTCGTCGTGGAAAGGGCACAGCCCGGTCCAGCGCGAACCCTGCCGCCGCAGGTCGGTATGGGCGGAGACGATCTCAACCATGTCGGCGGCCGAGCGGACCCGGTCAATCGTGTCTGGGGTGAACTTGGACAGGTCGCCAGCATAAAGCCAGGCCGATCGCGGCACGCCGCACCCGCAGCTAGAGCCGGCTGCGCTCCGGTACGTACAGATCCGTGAAGTGCGCGATGCAGTAACGGTCGGTCATGCCGGCGATCAGGTCAGTCACTCGCTGGAGCTGATCCGCTGCCGGATCAAGCGCCGGCACTTCATCCGGCCGGGCGAGGTAATGCTCGAAGAGGATGCGCAGGGCGCGGTGAACACGCTCGTGTTCGGCCCTTGCTGCCTGCCCCAGATAAACGTTTTCGAACATGAACTTGCGCAGCCGCAGCATCGCCATGCCCATGTCTTCGCTCTGACGGATTTCCTCTCCGCTTCCGGAGCACTCGACTATGTCTTTGACCAGGGAGTCGATCCTGCCGGAGCCGGTCGGCCCCAGCATCGTGATCTCGTCTGCGGGCAAGTCGTCCCGATCCAGGATGCCGGCCCGAATCGCATCGTCGATGTCGTGGTTGATGTAGGCGACCCGGTCCACCAGTCGAACGATCTGTCCTTCGATCGATTCGCTCTTGCTCGGGCCCGTGTGGTGCAGGATGCCCTGGCGAACCGGCTCGTTCAGGTTGAGACCGCGGCCTTGCCGCTCGAGCACGTCGACCACCCTCAGCGAATGCTCGTTGTGCCGGAAACCGTCTCCGCCATGAGCCCGGTTGGCTTCGTCCAGGGCCTGCTCGCCGATGTGCCCGAAGGGCGGGTGGCCCAGATCGTGGCCGAGGCCGATCGCCTCGGTCAGGTCTTCGTTCAGGCCAAGCGCCCGAGCCACGGTCCTGGCGATACCGGTTGCTTCCAGGGTGTGGGTAAGGCGGGTCCGGTAGTGGTCACCCTCCGGGGCTATGAAGACCTGGGTCTTGTGCATCAGTCGCCGGAACGACTTGCTGTGAACAATCCGGTCGCGGTCACGCTGAAAAGGTGTGCGAAGGGAACTGTCCTCTTCCAGCTGGGCGCGAGTTGCGGGATAGGACTGCACCGCCCGGTCGGAGAGCGACGCAGCTTCTCGCGCTTTCGTGCGGGCCGTAAACGGTGAGTCACTCATGCGGCTGCTGCCTCTTCAGGTCTTGGCAGGCGCACGTGGGCGTGGTGCTCGAGGGTTTCACCGATCGCCCGGCCGGCCATCCTGACGGCGGCCGTGGATATCTCCGGGGACTCGCTCATCGGGGAGCCGAGCGCGGTGACCATGAATTCGTGGGCTTCGCCGGAAAATGGAAACGAGTTCGCTTCGCAGGTCGGGCAGACAACCCCGCCAGCCGCGCCGGAAAAGGCGGTCAGGTGATCACTTGCTCCACAGCGTGAACATCCCGAGAGTTCCGGCGCGAATCCGGCCGCCAGGGCCAGCTTCAGGCGGAAGGTGACCATACCGGCGAGACCGGCGATCGGGCCCGCCGGGTCTTCGTCGACCAGGGCCAGATAACGGCAGAGCAGGTTGTAGGCGGGCTGATTCGCCTCGGAACCGTCAAGCAGCCGGAGGATCGATCCGCAGGCGTCGCCGGCGGCCCGGATGCCGCGGGCAGATGATCTCAGGTCCGCGTAGCCGTCGACGGTCTCTGCGGCGGTCACGGTGTGCAGGTCGCCCCGGCCACGATGCAGCACCAGCGCCAGTCGGAAGAAGGGCTCCAGCCTGCCACCGAACCTAGACTTCGGCTTGCGCACCCCTTTGGCGATCGCACCGAGCCGGCCGTGCTCACGGGAGTAGAGGTGGAGGATGCGGTCGGCTTCGCTGTACCTGATGGTCCGGAGGACCACCGCTTCCGTCTTGAATGTGCCAGCCATGGCTTAAAGATTGGCGGACCTGCCGGACGGCCTTCAGGCCCGCCGTCTGCGGGGACGCCGCAGCTTGATCTGGCAGTCCGGACAGAAGTAGGTCGAGCGGCCGCCGACGACGATGCGCACGATCTTTTCGCCGCATTCCCCGCAGGGCTCGCCCTCGCGGCGATGGACCAGGAATTCGTTCTGCATCGACCCGGCGTCGCCGTTGGCGTCGCGATAGTCGTCGATCGACGCTCCACCGAGGTCCAGGCCACGTTCCAGGGCGTCCACGACCCCGTCTCGCAGTGCTTCGTGGTGCTCCGGCTTGAGCGATGCCCCGATTGTCAGCGGATGCAGCCTGGCCCGGAAAAGTGCCTCGTCGGCATAGATGTTGCCAACTCCGGCCACTCCCTTCTGGTTCAGCAGGAAGGACTTCAGCGGACCGGTACGGCGAGCGGTCATGGCAGCCATCGCTTCCACCGTGAAGTCGTCGGAAAGCGGTTCCACGCCGAGGCGGGCGTCGAAGTATTCCTCGAGCTCAGCCTGACCGGCCACAAAACCGCGCCCGAAGCGGCGGGGGTCGGTAAATCGGATCTGCCCGCCATCGTCGAGTGTGAAGCGAGCCTTCAGATGGCGCTGCGAAGTGTCCGCTTCATAAATTCGCGCGTCGCCCGGGTTTTCGACTCCGTCGGGATCAACCAGAATCAGGCTGCCGGTCATTCGCAGGTGGATCACGATCGAGGTTTCGTCGTCGAGGTCCAGCAGCAGGTACTTGCCACGCCGGCTGACGTCGACGACGCGCCGCCCTTCGGTCGCGAAAACGAAGCTGGAAGGTTTCGCCGGTT
>CALEMO010000146.1 GCA_937910825.1 uncultured Solirubrobacterales bacterium
CCGTCGGTGATGATCGTATCGTCGCCCTTGAGTACTACAAGCGATCCTGACCTGCGGGCGAGCTCCAGAGCAGATGCCAACCGCGTCTCCCCCACTTCGGCAGAAGTTCTCCCGATCAGCCGGGACATTTCACCGACATGAGGGGTCAGGACCGTCGCAGCCTGCCTCGAAGCGAGCGCTTCGACCTTGCCCGCAAGCGCGCCGAGTCCGTCGGCATCGATCACCATCGGCGCCTCAATCGACGAAGCCAGGTCCACGACCAGCTGGTCGACCCCTGCGCCGCGACCGATGCCCGAGCCGAGTACTACGGCCGCCGCTTTCTCGCAGTGTTCCCTGATCCCCTGGGTTGCGTCGCTTTCGAGCCGGCCCGGCGTCTCACCGAATCCGGCTGACATCACTTCGGTGAGCTTGATTTCGAATATCGCTTCCAGATCTGCCGGCACGGCGACGCTGGCGTAGCCGGCGCCGCTGCGGACTGCAGCACTTGCTGCGAGGCTGACCGCCCCGGTCATACCTTTCGATCCACCGACCACAGTCACCCGGCCGGAGGTGAACTTGTTCGACGCCGCCCCCCTGCGCGGCGGCAGGTCGAGGATCGCGGAATTGATCCGACCGGCGGCGTCACCCGGCGGAGCGTCCTTCGGTATCCCGATATCGATCACTTCAACCCGGCCGCAGAGGCCCTTGCCGGGGTTCAGCAGATGTCCGGTTTTCAGTCCGTGGAAGGTCACCGTGAGGTCGCCGCTTACCGCCAGCCCGGCCTCGCCCGAGCTTGCGTTCACACCCGATGGAACGTCGCAGCAGACAACCGGGCAAAGCGAATCTTTGATCCGGACGATCGCGTTGGATACCGGGGAGCGGGCTTCGCCTTCGAAACCGGTGCCGAGCATCGCATCGATGATCAGCGCGCCATCACCGACTCGCGAGATAGCCGCTGCTCCTTCGACGATATTCAGAGCGGGCAGCCGTTCGTAATTCGCAGCACTGTCGGGACTGAGCTCGTCGGCCGGCCACAGCAGCAGTACTTCAGTCTCATATCCGGCTTCGGCGAGGTGGCGGGCGGCGACCAGCCCGTCGCCTGCGTTATTGCCTTTGCCACAGACGACCTGAATCACCTGGCTTCCGCCGGTCGTGGCAAGAGCACCCGCCGCCTCGGCCAGACCCCTGCCCGCCGCCTCCATCAGCTCAAGCGACGCGATGCCGCGCTCCCTGATCGCGAAGCGATCCGCTGCGGCCATGCCTTCGCTGTCGTAGACCGGGTCGAGCCAGTCCGTCATGCCGAAGCCTCGGCGACCGCGACCGCACCGGCCATCTCCCGGGCATGGGTGAGGCTGATCTTCACTTCCAGCCCGCGTTCATCGGCAACCCATGCAACTTCATCGTGAAGCTCGAGTGACGGCGGACTGCCGCTGATCACTTCGATCTGGCGAATTGCCGTGCCAGGCCCGAGTCCGAGCGCCTTGACCACAGCTTCCTTGGCCGCGAAACGCGCGGCCAGGTGACGCCCCGGGCGTGCCTTCGAAGCGGAATATTCAAGTTCCCGGTCGGTGAACAAACGGGCGGCAAGGCGGGGATGCCGCTCAAGGGCACGCTCGATACGTTCAACCTCAATCAGGTCCAGTCCGACGCCGCCCGGGTTCATGCCGGCACTATTCCTTCAGTCCGAGATTCAGCTCGAAGGTCTGATCCTCCGAGCCGGAACCGCTGACAAT
>CALEMO010000147.1 GCA_937910825.1 uncultured Solirubrobacterales bacterium
GTGGCCCTTCGCCCGCTCGAACGCCTCGTTGACTTCTTGCTCCGGCGGATCGATCACCGTGCTGCTGTTCGGCAGGAACGGCGGGGGTGTCCTCGGCAGGTTCAGGTTGTAGGTCGGGTTATCGGTACTAGCGTGGGCCCCGAGCGGGGTCAGGGTCACCGGTGTCGCGATCGCGGCGAACATGTCCACGACCACGTCACCGGTGCGGGATTGCTCGTCGATGACCGCGGCCGGCCCCTTGAAATCGGGCAGGGCGTTGGCCGAGGTGTTGAGCTTCGCTACAGCAGTTCCGTAACCACCGAGCACGACGATCGAGCAGAGCAGTGTCACCATCCCCCCGGGAATGGCCAGCACCGCCCCGATCGAAAGGGCCAGCCCGTACCAGGAGGCGGTCAGGTTGCGGGCCCCGAAAAGATCGGTGCCGGCCAGCGCGAGCAGTGCTTCGCCGACCGGTGCCGCGAGCCCGATCATCAAGATCAGGGCAAGGCCGGAAGGAATCGGAAAACGGGTGCGCTCGGGGCTTTGCCACTTCTTCCACAGGAATCTGACAGTGAACAGGAGCGCAACCAGCAGCCCGAGCGCGATGGCGATCGTCACCGCGCGCCCCGGCATCACGCTCGGTGCCAGGAACGGATGTCCGAAGGCCCATTCCTCGACCGCCATTCTTTTGGCCAGGAAGCCATCCCCCTGGAGGGCTTCCAGCACCTTGGTGGTCGGTGAGTCGAGATCACTGAGCAGGCCAGACAGCCATGGCAGGAAAAGCACCGCCGCCCCGGCGTTGGCCAGCAGCGCCGGGGCCCTGGAGCGGGGCCTTGCCACGAGCAGCCAGACGAGCTGGGCGGCCAGTACGAAGGCTGCCGTGTAGTGGCTGTACATCGCCAGGCAGCTGAGTGCGCCGTAGGCCACCCACCAGCGGGTCCTTCCTGACTCGTCGGCCTTCAGCATCACGATGGTCGAGGCGAGAAGGAGCAGGATCATCACCGTGTAGGCCCTGCCGTTGCCGGAGAAAAAAATCATGAACGGGCTGAGGGCCATCACTGTGGCGCCGATCAGCCCGGCACTCACTCCCACTGTGCGCCGGCCGAGGACCCAGGTCAGGGGGATCGCCGCGATGCCGGCAAGCAACGCCGGCAACCTGACCAGCTCGGGAGCCGACCCGAGCTGGACGGCGAACCAGCTGAGGATGAAATTGAGCGGCGGGGTGATCTCGGCATCGCTGCTGACCAGGTCGATCGTTTCGCCGAGACTGTTGCCCTTGACGACCCAGAGCGTGGAGACTTCGTCGCCGCTGACCGCCTGGTTGGCCTGAATCAACCGCAGCACAGCACCGACAAGCACGACCAAGCCGAGCAGCAAGGCGATTCGGTGGGTGACGATCCATCCGCTGAAAGACCGGCGGTCCCTCAAACCACTACCTAGAAAGCAAGTGGAACGTAGATTTCCGGGAAAGCCGAAGGTCCGAAGAACCAGCTTTCGATCGCATAGCGAGGTTCGGTCAGGCCGTCCCGGCCGCCCGTCTGGTGGAGAAACATGTCATCGAAGAGGAGCGCGTCACCGGGCTCGAAGGAAGGTCGGACGATGCCCAGTTCGCCGGCGGCTTCTTCGGCGACCGCCTGGGAAACCTGTGACGGGAAGAAGGTTCCTTCAGTACCGGCGGCAACGTGGCCGTCCAACCGGCGTGGCACGAGGTCCATTCCCGGAGCCGGATGGTCGCCGCCGCATTCAGAAAGCGCCAGCCAGACGTTCATGGCCCGGATGTCATCACCCATGAACTTGCCGTCCTGGTGCCAGGCGCCGACGACATCGGGCGTGGCCTTGCGCAGGGTGCACTTGTCCGCGGTCACGGCCGGGCGCTCGCCCAGATAGCCCTCGATCACCCGGCGCAGATTGACCCGCTCGAATGAATCGAGCATCTCGAAAAACATCTTCGGCGAGTCGGCGGCCAGTACGCCACCGCCTTCCTCGATCCAGTCGCGCTTCTTGACAACGTATGGCTTCTCCGGCTGCAGCTCGTCGTAATAACCCTCGGGATCACGCCGGCTCGAACCCTTGAGTTCGGTCCGGACGGCAAAGGACTTCTCGACGTCGTCGGCAAGACCGAGGGCCGTATCTGTGTCCATCAGTCCCCTGACCAGCAGGCAGCCGCTGTCGAGGATCGCCGCTCGCAGGATTTCCGGGGTCAGCTCGTCAGGAGTCACTTCGGGCAGCTTCGAAACCGGGTCACGTGGTGGTGGGACCGGGTCTGGCTCGGGATATGCCGGATTGCCCGGCGGCCCATCGACGAGAGCGATGCCGGCCAGGTGGCGGAGCTCTCGCAGCCGGGCTTCCCGGTCCGGGTCGCGCTGGGCACGGTTCGCTTCGGTCAGAGTGTCGATCTCGGCGAAGAGATCTTCGGCGCTTTTCTTCTTTTTACCCCGGAAGAGCACTGTCTCAGAATGCTATCGGGACGTAATTCTCCGGGTAGGAAGACGGGCCGAAGAACCAGCTCTCTATCGCGTAGCGCGCGTTCGGCATGGCCGGGTCAGAACCTGTCTGGTGAAGGAAGAGATGGTCGAACAGAAGCGCATCACCCGGGTTGAAGACCGGGCGGACCACGCCGACGTCACCAGCCAGCTTGTCCGCTGTCTGGTCCGAGATCTGGAAGTCGAGGTAAGTGCCGGGTCCACCGAGTTCCGCAAACTCGTTCAGCCGGACCGGAACCACGTCCATACTCGGGGCCACGTCGCCACAACGGGAAAGTGAAAGCCAGACGTTGATCGAGCGCACGTCGCCCATGAACTGACCATCCTGGTGCCAGCCGCCCGCGACGTCGGGTGTCGCCTTGCGCAGAGTGCATTTCTGGGCGGAGATCGCGGGCTTCTCGCCGAGGTAAGTCTCGATCACCGTGCGCAGGTTGGCCCGCTCGAAGGTGTCGAGCATGTCGAAGAGCATCCTGGGCGAATCGGCTGCGAGCACGCCTCCTCCTTCCTCGACCCATTCACGCTCGGGAATCCGGAACGGCTCTTCCGGCTGCATCTCGTCGTAGAAACCTTCGGGGTCGCTCTCGCCTTCGGAAAGTGAACTGCGCACTTCGAAAGAATGGTCAATGTCGGCGGCCAGCTGGGTGGCCTTGTCGTCGTCCATTACATCCCGGACGAGCAGGCATCCGGCTTCGAGGAAAGCTGCCCTCAGGATCTCCGGGGTGAGTTCCTCG
>CALEMO010000148.1 GCA_937910825.1 uncultured Solirubrobacterales bacterium
CTCGAAGTGCTTACGAATACGCCGCAGGCGTCTCGGGGCAAAATTTTCTTTGCTCCGAAAACACTTCCTGCCAGAACGACAGTCGTCAAGGGCGACGGCGCGGTTATTGCCGATAACCAGGGCAGGATCATCTGGTACCGACCGGGCAGCACCAGTGTCCCCGGAACGATGTTCTACAACTTCCAGCCAGCTAAGTACAAAGACCGCCCGGTTCTTACCTTCTACAAGTTTTCTCCCGGCGCATCTGACCAGAACCTCCTTGAGGTACCCGGGTCCTACGGGATACTGAACAACAAGTACCAAAGGATCGCGAATTTCACACCTGGCAACGGATACGATGCCCAACTCCACGAGATCGCTCTGACAGAGCGCAATACTGCGTTGGTGAAGGCGAACCGGACCGTCGAGTGGGACCTCACCCCGGTCGGTGGACCCGAGAATGGCAAACTTCTCGACAATATCGTGCAGGAAATTGACATCGCCTCAGGCGCTGTTATTTTCGAGTGGCACGCTATTGGCAGCGTTGGCCTCAAGTCGACCGAGACAACTCCGCCTGCTGACGGTTCAGCGTTTGATTACGCTCACGTGAATGCCATAACAGCCGACGGGGATTCGATTCTGGTTTCGGCGCGACGAAACAGCAGCATCCTTCGAATCAACCGCAGCACGGCAAAGGTCAGATGGAGGCTGCGCGGTGACGGACTCAAGCCGAGTACCAATGACTTTGACGTACCGGAAGACGCGCGGTTCGGCTATCAGCATGACATCCAGAGGCTTCAAAACGGTGACATCTCAGTGTTTGACAATGGCAGTCACCCTGGCCCGCCCAGGTTCAACGCACTCCCCGTAGTCAGGGACCAATCGAGTGCCCTGGTTCTGAGGCTCTCCGGAAAAGGTCAAGACCGCAGGGCATCACTGGTGAAGCGCTACGATCACCCGGATAAAATTGTGGCCCTGACTCAGGGCAGTGCCCGAATTCTGGCAAACGGTAACGAGTTCGTCGGCTGGGGCCAGGTACCCCGGATGACTGAGTTCGCGCCGAACGGAAACGTGACTTGGGATGCCACATTCGGTAACGGTGGCTTCCCTCTGGCACAGCATTCTTACAGGGCTTTCAAGGCTCCTTGGAAGGGCTTTCCGCAGGCTTCGCCTGCGATCGCCAGTGAAGCGGAGCTTGGCGGCGACGGAGCGACTGTTTACGCGAGCTGGAATGGTGCGACAAATATCAGTAGGTGGTCCGTGTACACCGGATCTGCCGGGGATACGCTGGTCAAAGCAGCCAGTTCTGAATGGGATGGACTGGAAACAGTCATACCTGTCCCCTCGGTTGGTGACAAGATCAGGGTTGTGGCCTATGCCGCCGATGGCAAGAAGCTCGGCCAGTCCAGACTGATTAAAGTCGGCGAGCGGTCCCGCTAGTAAGAACGCTCGGCCGCGTTGGCTGAGAACGTATCCTTGGCTCTCAGATCGTTCCGCATGGGGCAAGTTCCCGTCTTTTCGGCCGGAATAGGGCCGGCTACCCCGCTGATCGTCAAGCAATCTTCCTTGCTGACGGCTTTCGACTCCGAGGGTCCGTAAGATGCCCCGACGGCCGACTGGCCGCAAGGGGCCTTAGCTCAGTTGGCAGAGCACCTGCTTTGCAAGCAGGATGTCGCCGGTTCGATTCCGGCAGGCTCCACTCGTCGCAAGCCGTTTGCCTAAGCGGCGTTTCGGCTTCTGCCGATGTGTGGCACACCCGTGGCGAGTCCGGTGGCTGTCTCGATTCTGCCAACTTCTGCCGAAACTCCAGCCCATTCGAGAGCTTCGTCGAAAGCCTCTCGCACCTTTCCTGTGAGCCTGCTGCGCCGCTTCATGGCCTTTGCCTACACCGTCATGGTGAAGGCCGGACTGGTGTGGCCGAGCTGCTGGGAGACATAGACGGGGTCATCACCGGCGGCGATTCTTAGACTGGCAAAAGTGCGACGGAGACCCTGCAGGGACGCCCTCCGGATCGGATCGATACCTGTTTCCCCAAGCACCGCGTTGGCATCCACTACGGCTGGCTTCAGAATCCGCTCCCTGACACGGTGCCGGTCAAGAGCCATGGGGTCATCCTGGGCAGAGTGATCGGACGAGAAGACGGGGTCGCGAGGGTTCGTATAGCCGCGTACGGCCTTGAGTCCAGCCAACTCCTCACCCTTCAACTACGCCCACACCAACTACCTCATTCTGGCACGCATCCTGCACAAGGTTGCCCCGGAGCGGTCGGTCGTAGCCCAATTTCGCAAGCGTGTCCTGCGGCCGCTGCGAATTAGTATGGCCTTCTCCCGTTTGGCACCGATACCAGGGCCGGCCCTGGGCGCGTATACGACGGAGCGCGGCGTGTTCGAGCAATCGACCGGCTGGTCACCTTCCTGGGGGCTCGGCAACGGGATGCTGGCCACCATGTCGATCGACGAAGTGGCCTCTCTGGCCAGCGGCGTGCTTGCTGGCAAGACTCTTTCCAAGGGATCGCGCAAAGACATGGTCAAGAGGTACGGACCCGGTTTCGGACCGACTCCGGATCAGGTGTACTTCGCCCAGGGTGGTCATGGTCAACGGCTGGCGCCGGCAGTACCCGTTCTTTAACGGGTACATGGGCAATGTCGCGTGGCTGCCGAAGCGGAAGATCGGGATTTCCCTGGTGGTGACGACCGGGCCGAGCGTCTCGCCGGATAATTCGACCAATTTCTCCGACAACACCCTCTCGAAGTTCGGCGCCTATCTGACCCCCTCGAAACTGCCGTCGCTCGACCTGGGCTGACGGCTTCCTGATCACGCAGATGCAGTGTGTCGAAGCTGATCAGCCTTCGAGCGAATAAACCGCGCCGGGGGCGAGCAGGTTGGCCGCCTTGCCGGTCATGGCTGAAGCCCTTCGCCCTTCGCCGTCAACCAGGATCCTCGACTCGATCTTCATTCCCGCCTGGCGGGTGAGCTGCTCGAAGTCGGCCAGGGTGCAGAGGTGGATGTTCGGCGTGTCGAACCATTCGTACGGAAGCAGGGAGGTGACCGGCATGCGTCCCTTGACGGCCAGGTCGGCGCGCAGCTTCCAGTGGCCGAAGTTGGGCAGGGAGACGATCTGGCGGGGCGCGACCCGGCGCATTTCTTCGAGCACACGATCGGGGTGGCGGACCGCCTGAAGGGTCAGAGAAAGGACCGAGCAGTCGAAGGAGCCACTTCCAGTGCGTGGCAATTCCTCTTCGAGGTCACCGAAAGTCACCGGTACTCCGCGGTCGATGCAGGCGTGGAAGTCGTCGAGATCGTTCTCGACGCCGAGCCCATGGCATTCGTGCTTCCTGATCAAGGTTTCCAGGAGCGCACCGTCGCCACAGCCGAGATCAAGCACGTTCTGTCCGTCGCCGACCAGGTTCGCCACGATGTCGAGATCGGGTCGCATCAGTCGTCGACTCCGGCCGCAGAGGCGAGGCGGTCCATGTAGCCGGCGACGGTCTGGTGGTAGTCGGGGGTGGGGAAAAGGAAGGAGTCGTGGCCGTGCGGCGAGGAAATCTCTCTGAAAGTGACCGACGCACCGGCGTGGCGCAGCTCGGCGGCCAGGTCGCGCGCGTGGTCGGTTGAAAAACGCCAGTCGGAGTCGAAGGAGAGGACCAGGAAACCGGTATCACCCCTGGCGAGCTGGCGCTGCACTTTCACCGGGTCGCTGAACGGATCGAAGTAGTCCATGACCCGGCCCAGGTAGAGGTAGGTGTTGGCATCGAAGCGCTCGACGAATGACTGGCCCTGGTAGTGGAGGTAGCTCTCAACCTGGAAATCAACGTCGAATCCGTAGCGCGGAAGTTCAGCATCCTGGATGCGGCGGCCGAACTTCTCGCGCATCGACTCTTCCGAGAGGTAAGTGATGTGGCCGATCATTCGGGCCAGTCCGAGTCCGCGCCCAGGCCTCTTGCCGGTGCCGTAGTAGTCGCCGCCGGCGAAGTCCGGATCGTGCATGATCGCTTCCCTGGCGACCGCGGAAAAGGCGATGTTCTGGGCGGAAAGCCGGGCCGAAGCGGCGACCATCAGGGCTCCGTCGATCTCTCCGGGATGGTCAATCGACCACTGCAGAGCCTGCATGCCGCCGAGCGAACCGCCAATCGCTGCCAGCAGGCGGGAGATCCCGAGTTCCCTGAGCAGGGCCCGGTGCACGGTGACCAGGTCGCGCACCTGGATCAGCGGGAATCTGAGTCCGTACGGCTTACCGGTATCGGGATCGATCGACGCCGGGCCAGTGGTTCCCTTGCAGCCGCCGAGCACGTTGGCGCAGATAACGAAAAATCGGTCGGTGTCGAGCGGCCTGCCCGGGCCGATCAGGTTGTCCCACCAGCCCGGGCGCTGCGGGTCGTCGCCTTTGTGGTGGCCGGCCGCGTGGGCGTCGCCGGAGAGTGCGTGGCAGATGAAAACCGCGTTGCTTCGCTCTTCGTTCAGCTCGCCGTAAGTCTCATACGCAACTTCGACCTCTTTCACGACGGCACCAGATTCGAGCGTAAGCGGGTCCTCGCCCTCGAAGACGACGACCCGCTTTGTCTCAACCAGTCCGATGCCGTCAGACACGACCGCTCCGGCTATTTCGCTTTGGCGAGCGCCTGGTCGATGTCGGCCAGGATGTCGTCGATGTTTTCGATGCCGACCGAGAGCCGCACCATGTCGTCGGTGACGCCGGCGTCATCCAACTCGCCGTCGTCGAGCTGCGAGTGGGTGGTGGTCGCCGGGTGGATCGCCAGGGATTTAGCATCGCCGATATTGGCCAGGTGTGAAAACAGCTCCAGGGACTCGATGAACTTGCGGCCGGCATCGCGCCCGCCTTCGACTCCGAACGCAACCAGGGCGCCGCCTCCACCGGGCATCACCTTCTTCGCGATTTCGTAGTAGTCCGAGCTCTTTAGGCCTGGGTAGGACACCCAGGTCACACCCTCAGTTGATTCGAGATGCTGCGCCACGGCAAGCGCGTTTTCAACGTGACGTTCCATGCGTAGCGGCAGGGTCTCGATGCCCTGGAGCAGCAGGAAGGCGTTGAAAGGTGAAAGTGCGGCGCCGGTATTCCTGAGCAACACCGTGCGCACCCGGCCGACGTAGGCGGCCGGGCCCATCGCGTCGGCCCAGACCACACCGTGGTAGGAAGGATCGGGCTCGGTCAGGCCGGGGAAACGCTCCTTGTTCGCGACCCAGTCGAAATTGCCGGAGTCGACGATCACGCCGCCGATAGAAGTGCCGTGACCACCGATGAACTTGGTCGCCGAATGTACGGCGATGTCAGCACCAAGCTCGAAGATGTGGCTGAGAATTGGCGTCGGAACGGTGTTGTCGACGATCAGTGGCAGGCCCTTCGCATGGGCGGCATCGGCCCAGGCTTCGATGTCGACCACGTTCAGCTTCGGGTTGCCGATTGTCTCGGCGAATACCAGACGGGTCTTTTCGTCGACGTTCGCCTCGAGCGAAGAAACGTCGTCGGGATCCACGAAGCGCACCTCTATGCCGTACTGCGGCAGCGTATGCGCGAACAGGTTGTAGGTGCCGCCGTAGAGCTTGGAGAGCGCGACGATGTTGTCCCCGGAGCGGGCGACGTTCATTACCGAGTAGGTGACCGCGGCCTGGCCCGAAGCGACAGCAAGGGCTGCGACGCCACCCTCTAGTGCTGTCATGCGCTCTTCGAGCACGTTCCAGGTCGGGTTCATGATGCGGCTGTAGATGTTGCCCGGCTCGGCGAGGGCAAAAAGATCCTGCGCGTGCTGGGCGTCGTTGAAGGAATAGGAAACCGTCTGGTAGATCGGCACCGCCCGTGCGTTGGTCGTCGGGTCGGGCTCCTGCCCGGCGTGGAGGGCTACGGTTTCGGGCTTCGGGCTCTTCGCTTCTTCGCTCATGTTTCTCCTTGTCGATTCAGTTTCTGCGGTTGAATGATTCTGTGTCTGGCCGGGTCAGCTGACGTTCGCAGGTGGCCCAAGATTCACGTTGAATGCGCCGTCGCCATCGGTCAGGGTCAGGTTGGCGGACCGGTCGGTGCCCGACTCGATCACGATGTCATCGGGGCATTCGATTGAGGCGACCGGGGTCCCTTGCTGCCTGAGGATTTGGGTTGCCGGATCGGCAAATACAGCTCCCGGAGCCTTGGCTTCGGTTACGTTCCAGTCGAAGCTCGCCTTGTCCGTATCCTTGTTGATGTCGATCAAGGTGGCGGCGATGCCCAGGTCGATTCCTGCTTCGTTCTGGCCGGTGCAGGTGAACTCGGCCCCCACTTCTGCATCGCCGGTGTCGTAGCTCACCGAGGTCAGCTTGATCCCGGTCTGGTTCTCGTACTGGTCGGTGATCGTATTCTCGGCGTCGGTGGCGCTCACCGAACTGCCACCGATGCTGAAGGATGCTCGCAGCCCGCCAGGGCGGCCGAGGAAACCGCGATAGCCAGGACCAAGAGGAGCTTCTTGGGGGTTCTCATTGGGTGAACTCAATCAGCCAGCGCGAAGTTTTGACTAGATCCCCCTCGGTCAGGGCGTGTGCGCCCCCTGGATCCATGTGCATTTCGACATCGGCGCCGTGGTTTTCCAGGGCCGTACCGAGGCCGATGCTCTCGGTAGACGGCACGTAGGGATCCCTTGCGCCGGCGGCGATCAGGAAGCTTTTGCCGTCCAGTGCGAGCTGCTCGGGCACCGGATAAGGAAGCATCGGCCTGAGCAGTGCCGCGCCGGCCAGCAGCTCGGGATGCCTGAAGACCAGGCTCACCGCGATGTTGGCTCCGTTGGAGAAGCCGAGTGCAACAGTCTTCGCCGGATCGAAGTCGTAGAGCGCCGCGCGCTCAACTACAAATTCCGCAAGTTCGTCGGTGCGCTCAATCAGATCGGGTATGTCGAGCTCGCCGATAGCGAGCCGTCGGAAGAAGCGGTTGGAGACGCCGTTCTCGAGTACTCTGCCGCGTGGACTGAGCAGGTTCGCGGCGGGTACGAGGCGGCGGCCCAGCGGCACCAGGTCGTTCTCGTTTCCTCCCGTACCGTGAAGCAGCAGCAGGGTCCAAGGCCCATCTCCCGGCTGGTAGACGTGTTCGAAGTCAGGCACCGCCTCACTCTATTCAGCTAGATTGCCCCCATGGCAATCGAAGGCTTCGAAAAGGGACAGAAGATCTGGGTTCACAATACGGACGGATCGGCCAGCCCGGCGATTTTCGTGGGGGAAGGTGAGAACGCGACTTTCTTCGGTGGTCCACCGCTTTGCTACGTGGTTATGGAGGAAACCAAAGAAGGCGGAGAAGTCCAGCTGGACCGCGTGACCGCTCGCGAATAGAGCCGGTACATAGAATTGGTGGCCGTGGAAGCCCGTGACCCATTCGAAACAGCCGCACCGGTGAGTGATACCCGTGGCTGACATGTGGCGATCAACGATCGGCAAGAAGACGATCGTCGCCGTCACCGGCGCGATCCTTCTCGGATATCTGGTCCTGCACATGGCGGGCAACCTGAATTCGCTGTTCGGCCCCGGCGGCGCCGAGCCGCGGGTCGACTGGTACGCGTCGTGGCTTCGGGAGTTCGGAGAACCGCTTCTGCCCTACGAATCCGTGGTCTGGATGGTACGGGCGGTGCTGCTCACCGCGGTCGTCGTTCACATCATCGGCGTCGTCCAGTTGAGCGCGCGCAACCGGGCTGCTCGTCCGGCACATTTCCCGGCCCGAAAGATCGGGCGCTCCTGGGAGTCACGCCTGATGATGCTCAGCGGCCTGCTGCTGCTGGCGTTCATCGTCTTCCACATCCTGCAGTTCACGACGCTGACGATCGACGTCACACCGCTCGAACACGGCGCCGTCTACGCGAATCTCTACAACGCTTTCCAGGAGTGGTACTTCGTCGCGATCTACGTGGTGGCCCTGGTTTTCCTCGGACTCCACCTGCGTCATGCCATCTGGAGCCTTGCCCAGACCCTCGGGCTCGACAGCCCCGAGCGCAACCGGGGCATTCGTTACGGGGCCACCGGCCTGACGGTGCTGCTGGTGGTCGGCTTCGCTCTGGTGCCGGTGCTGTTCTGGACCGGGGTGCTCGCTGCACCTGATGAAGAAAGCGCTACCGCAATGATCAACTCACTCAAAGGTAGGGCCTGATGAAGCTTCACGCCAAGATTCCCGATGGTCCGATCGAGCACAAGTGGCGGACCTGGCTCGACGCCCACAAGCTGGTCGGCCCGCGCAACCGGGCCGGCAAGAACGTGATCGTGATCGGTACCGGGCTGGCCGGCGGCGCTGCGGCCGCCACCCTGGGCGCCCACGGCTTCAAGGTGAAGAGCTTCTGCTTCCAGGACTCGCCGCGCCGCGCCCATTCGATTGCCGCCCAGGGCGGCATCAACGCGACCAAGGATTTCGCCAACGAAGGCGATTCGACCCGTCGCCTTTTCGCGGATACGATCAAGGGCGGCGACTTCCGCTCACGCGAGGCGAATGTCTGGCGGCTGGCCGAGCTTTCGGAGAACATCATCGACCAGGCGGTCGCCCAGGGAGTGCCTTTCAACCGTGAATACGGCGGGCAGCTCGCGACCCGTTCCTTCGGCGGGGTGCTGGTCCAGCGGACCTTCTACTCGCGCGGACAGACCGGTCAGCAGCTGCTGCTCGGTGCCTATCAGGCACTCGAACACCAGGTGGCGGCCGGCAACGTGAGCGTCCACAGCCGGCACGAGATGCTCGACATTGTGATCGTCGACGGCGAGGCCCGCGGCGTGATCGTGCGGGACCTGGTCACCGGAGAGATAGAGCGCCACGCCGCCGAAGCGGTGGTCCTTGCTTCCGGTGGTTATACGAACGTTTATTACCTCTCGACCAACGCCATGGGCTCAAACGTCACCGCCACCTGGCGCGCCCACCGCCACGGCGCGCTGATGGCGAACCCCTGCTTCACCCAGATCCATCCGACCTGCATCCCGCAGTCAGGCGAATATCAGTCCAAGCTCACCCTTATGAGCGAGTCGCTGAGAAACGACGGCCGCATCTGGGTCCCGCGCAAGTCCGGGGACGACCGCCGTCCGGCCGACATCCCCGAACCGGAGCGCCTCTACTTCCTTGAAGAGCGCTACCCGGCCTTCGGCAACCTCGCGCCGCGGGACATCGCATCCAGGGCAGCCAAAGTTGTCTGTGATGAAGGCCTCGGGGTGGGTGGCACAGGCCGCGGTGTTTACCTCGACTTCCGCGACGCGATCGAGCAACACGGGCGCGAGGTGATCCAGGACCGCTACCAGAACCTCTTCGAGATGTACGAGCGCATCACCGGTGAAAACCCCTACGAGACACCGATGATGATCTATCCCGCTCCGCACTACGCGATGGGCGGTCTCTGGGTTGACTACGAACTTCAGACCACGATCCCCGGATTGTTTGCGATCGGCGAGGCGAACTTCTCCGATCACGGTGCCAACCGTCTCGGTGCGAGTGCCCTGATGCAGGCTCTGGCCGACGGCTACTTCATCGCGCCGCATACGGTTACCAACCACATGGCGGCGAAGCGCGGCGAGGTCAGCACCTCGGATTCCGCCTTCGATGCCGCCCAGGACGACGTCGAAAGCCACATCGCTGCGCTGGTCGATGTCGGCGGCAGCCGCTCGGCCCAGGAGTTCCACCGGGAAATGGGCAACGTGATGCTCGACAAATGTGGCATGGCCCGAAACGCCGAGGGCCTGAACGAAGCGCTCTGCAAGGTTCGCGAGATCAAAGACGAGTTCTGGAGAGACCTGCGGGTCGACCCAGGGGTCGAAGAGCTCAACCAGAGCCTCGAATACGCCAACCGTGTCTCGGACTTTCTCGAGATGGGCGAGCTGCTGTGTCATGACGCCCTGCGGCGCGAAGAGTCCTGCGGCGGCCACTTCCGCGAGGAATACGAAACCGAAGACGGTGAAGCGCTGCGCGATGATGAGAACTTCGCCAAAGTCACGGCCTGGCAGTACCAGGGCGAAAAGGGCGATCCGATCCCCCACGACGAACAGTTGGACTTCGAAGAAGTGAAACTGGCGACGAGGAGTTACAAGTGAATTTCAAGCTCGAGATATGGCGGCAGTTCGAATCCGGACAAGACGGCGCTTTCGAGACCTTCGAGGTCAGCGGCATCGACCCCGAAGCGTCCTTCCTCGAAATGCTCGACCAGCTCAACGAACGCCTCAGCCACGAGAAGCGGCGCACGGTCGCTTTCGATAGCGACTGCCGCGAAGGCATATGCGGCTCCTGTTCACTGGTGATCGACGGCAATCCCCACGGCCCCCGGCAGGTCACCTCATGCCAGACCTACATGCGTGACTTCATCGACGGCGCGACGATCAAGGTCGAGCCCTACCGCAGCACCACGCTGCCGGTGATCCGGGACCTGGTGACTGACCGCAGCGCGCTCGACCGGGTGATCGAAGCTGGCGGCTACATCAGCACGACCACCGGTCCGCAACCGGACCCCAACGCGATGCTGGTAGCTCCCGACGTCCAGGAAGAAGTGATGGACGCGGCGATCTGCATCGGCTGCGGTGCCTGCGTGGCCGCCTGCCCGAACGGCGCCGCGATGCTGTTCACCGGGGCCAAGGTCACCCACCTCAACCTGCTGCCCCAGGGCCAGCCCGAGCGCGAGTCCCGGGCGATCAGCATGGTCAACCAGATGGACGAAGAGGGCTTCGGCGGCTGCACCAACTACGGCGAATGCGCCCGGGTCTGCCCCCAGGAGATCTCACTTGACGTGATCGGCATGCTGAATCGCGAGTACCGCAAGGCGACGGTAAAAAAGAAGCCGAAGGCCCCACCGAAGATGCTCACGCAGTAGCCGCCAGCACATCGTCCCTCAACACTGCAAACCGTCCGGCGCCCGGGTCGTCCCAAGCAACTAGATCCCAGGCTTTTAACCCCCGTATAGGGGGCCAATCGCTTGGGACTCAGACATTGCCCGGCGGAAGCACGGTCCCTCGTCAATGAATCCAAGTCACTCGACTTGTAAATGCATTCATTTCACGCTGACCTGCGCCTATGTTTACACAGGGGATGTGTAAGAAATACTTTTCAGGGTTTCTGGCGTTGGGGATTGCGCTGCTTTGGCTCCTGGCGCCGAACCCGGCTTCGGCCGCAACGGTGAAGCTGGACCTCGACGCCCGTATGGCGAACGTCGAAGTTGCCCCGGGGGTCAAGTTCCGGGCATGGACCTTCGACCGGACGGTGCCTGGCCCGGTGGTCAGAGCCACCGAAGGAGATACGGTCGAGATCACGCTCAAGAACAGCGACATCGGCATGCGGATGAAGTGCCCGAAAAAGCTGAAGAAGGGCAGCAAGACCCAAAATCACAAGCGAGCCAGGAAGCGCAAGAAGTGCCTGCGCAAAAACAGTCGCCACATGCCGATGGTCCATTCGATCGACTTCCACGCTGCAAAGGTCGCGCCCAACCTGGCGTTCAGAGGGGTGGTACCGGGCGATTCGCACACCTTCTCCTTCGAAGCGACGACGCCAGGTGTCTACATGTACCACTGTGGCACCGGGCCGATGCTCGAGCACATCGGCATGGGCATGTACGGGATGATCATCATCGACCCGATCGAAGGCCGGCCGCCGGCTGAGGAGATATTCCTCGTCCAGAGCGAGTTCTACGGCCACGCCAAGAATGGCTGGCTGCAGTCTTCCTACAAGACGATGCAGAGCAAGCCTCCCAAGTACGTGACCTTCAACGGAGCCGCCCTCAAGTATGCGGCCGATCCGATCCAGGTCAAGGCTGGAGAGCCAATCCGGATCTACCTGGTCGACGCTGGGCCGTCGCTGTTCAGCTCATTCCACGTGGTCGGGACGATCTTCGACCAGTATCAGCCGGACGGCAATCCGGACTATCCGATGTACAACGTTTCGACCCAGGTCCTCGGTCCGGGCGGCGGCGGAGTATTCGAGTTGACCCTGCCCGAACCGGGCGACTACCCGTTCGTCAGGCACTCGATGTTCGACATGGACAAGGGCGCGCTAGGAGTACTCCGGGCCGAGTAGAGGAGTGCTGCGTCGGCTCAGACCCCCAGGGAGCGGCCGATGATCTCTTTCATGATCTCGGTGGTGCCGCCGTAGATGCGGGTCACCCGGTTGTCGGCCCAGGCGCGGGCGATTGGGTATTCCATCATGTAGCCGTAGCCGCCGTGTAGCTGGACGCATTCATCGACGACCCGACCGCAGAGCTCGGTGCTCCACCACTTGACCTTGGCGCCGTCTTCGACGCTCAGCTTGCCGGAGTTGAGTGCCGTCACACAGCGGTCGAGGTAGACCGTGCCGATGTCGATCTCGGTCTTCATTTCGGCCAGTTTGAAGCGGGAATTCTGGAAGGAGCCGATCGGCTTGCCGAAGGCGGTGCGCTCCTTTACGTATTCGAGCGTCCAGTCGAGCGCCGCCTGCGCAGAGGCGATCGCGGCGACCGCGATCGAGAGACGCTCCTGGGCGAGGTTGAAAACCAGATACTTGAAGCCGAGGCCCTCGTCCCCGAGCAGGTTCTCTACCGGCACCGGTACTTCGTTGAAGAAGAGCTCCGCTGTGTCCTGCGAATGCATGCCGACCTTGTCGAGGTTGCGGCCCCGTTCGAAGCCGTCCATGCCGCGCTCAATAATCATCAGCGACATTCCCTTGTGCTTCTCCTTGGGGTCGGTTTTGACCGCAGTGATGATCAGGTCCGCGTTGATGCCGTTGGTGATGAAGGTCTTCGAGCCGTCAACGACGTAGTGGTCGCCGTCCTTGATCGCTTTGGTGGACATCGAAGCGAGGTCCGAGCCGATGCCCGGTTCGGTCATCGCGATGGCCGTGATCAGGCTGCCGTCGACGATCCCGGGGATCCAGCGTTCCTGCTGCTCGGGCGTGCAGTACTCCATGAAGTAGGGAAAGCAAACGTCGTTGTGGAGCGAAATGCCGAGCATGCTGCCGGTGGTACCGGCGTACTGGCCCTCTTCGACGATCACCTGGTTGAAGCGGAAGTCGTCGATTCCAAGGCCGCCGAATTCTTCGGGAGCGTTCATCGCCAGCATGTCCTTCTCACCGGCCTTGAGGAAGACTTCCCGAGGCGTCAGGCCGTCTTCTTCCCACCGTTCGAAGTTAGGAGAAATCTCGTCGGCCACGAAGCGCCGTACGCTTTCGCGGAAGTCTTTGTGGTCAGATTCAAATATCTCTCGTTCCATTCATCGAACTCTACGTCAACAGGAGCAACCAGGAAATGAAGTCTCAGGCAGCAATCGTCTTCGGAGGAGCGTCCGGGCTCGGCGAAGCTTCAGCTCGCAAAATTGCCGACGCCGGACACAAGGTGACCGTCGCCGACCTCAACAAAGAGAAGGGCCAGGCGGTGGCCGAAGCGATCGGCGGCAGCTTCATCGCCTGCGATGTGACCGACGAAGATTCGGTCAAGGCAGCGGTCGCTTCGGCGGCAGAAACGGACCCGGACGGTGGACTGCGCATCTGCGTCAACTGCGCCGGCGTCGGCGCCGC
>CALEMO010000149.1 GCA_937910825.1 uncultured Solirubrobacterales bacterium
CCAGGTTGGATTGATCGACGATCAGGATAAGGGCGAATATTTCGCCCTTATCCTGCTGGTCCCTTGGCGCAGCGACCGTTCAGCTGCCGGCCTCATGTTCTCGGGGTGATCTTCACCCCATATTGGTGACGATCTATCCGGGATGTCTTCCGTGAACGTGAAGAATGGGTCCGTGCGGTCGGGATCTGGAGCGCCACGGCTGCGGTCGGAGCGGCCGTCGGCCCGCTGGTGGGTGGTTTCCTTCTCGAGCACTTCTGGTGGGAATCAGTCTTCTTGATCAACATCCCGATTCTGCTGATCGTGACGCCGTTCGTCATCCGACTGCTGCCCCAGAGCCGGGCCGAATCGCCGCCGCCGTGGGATACGACCGCTGTGCTGCTGGCTGCGGTCGGCATCCTCGGCATCGCATTCGGCTTCAAGGAAGGCGCGCGCTACGGCTTCGCTGACGTCGAGGCAACGGCTGCGATCGCGATCGGCGTGCTCGCGATCTACCTCTTTGCCCGCGGACAACTGCGGCGGGAAAAGCCCGTGCTCAACGTGAGGCTGTTTGCGCGCCGGGAATTCTCGGTTGCGGTCGGCTGCGTCTTCCTGTCGATGTTCGGCCTGGTGGGCATCGAATTCTTCGGAGCCCAGTACCTGCAGCTTGTGCTCGGGCTCGAGCCGCTTGCGGCTGCGATCCGGCTGCTGCCGCTGATGGTCTCGACCCTTGCCGGCGGCCTGCTCGCCGCCCGGGTGCTCTCCCGCTTCGGCACCCGTCGCACGATCACCTGGGGACTTGCGATGACCACCGCCGGCCTTGTTCCGATGCTGGCGCTGGGAGTGAAGGATCAGTACTGGCTGCTCTGGCCGGCCTTCCTGGTCATCGGCTTCGCCCTCGAGGTCGCGCTGGTCGCCGCCAACGACGTGATCATTTCTTCGGTGCAGGCCGACGAGGCAGGCGGCGCGTCAGCGATTGAAGAAACGGCTTACGAACTCGGCAGCGGATTTGGTGTGGCGGTGCTCGGATCTGTTCTGGCGATCGCCTACAGCTCGAATGTCAAACCGATCGAAGGCGTGAGCTCGGTCGGAATCGAGAACGCCCGGGAGTCCCTGAGCAGGGCGGTCGACATCGCCCAGACCATGCCGACCACTATGGCCGAGTCCCTGATCGACGGTGCCCGCCTGGCCTTCATGTCCGGCTACCACACGATGATTCTGGTCAGCATCGCCATCCTCGGCGTGAGCGCGCTGATTTCCGGATTCGTGCTGCGCAAGGCAGACCAGCGCCAGAGGTCGACGAGCGGCACGGGACCGGCAGTTTCGGACCGTTAGGCTAGGGGTAGAGACCAGTCAATAACCCTCACCCTCCGCCAGGAGCAAGGAGTCCCACATGGCTTACGAAGTACCCGACCTGCCTTATGACTACAACGCCCTCGAGCCGCACATCGACGAAGCGACCATGCGGGTCCACCACGACAAGCACCATCAGGCTTACGTGGACAAGGCGAATGCCGCTCTCGAAGGCACCGAATGGGCCGACAAGAGCGTTGAAGAAGTCGTCGCGAACCTCGGATCGCTGCCCGCTGACAAGCAGGGTCCGGTCCGCAACAACGCCGGTGGCCACTACAACCACTCACTGTTCTGGCAGATGATGAGCCCGAATGGGGGCGGCGCCCCCGCCGGCGACCTCGCCGCGGCGATCGATTCCACTTTTGGATCCTTCGACGAATTCAAGGTCAAGTTCAAGGCCGGCGGCATCGGCCAGTTCGGTTCCGGATGGGTCTGGCTGGTCAAGGACGGCGACGGTGTTGCGATCGTCTCCACCCCGAACCAGGATTCACCACTTACCGACGGCAAGACGCCGCTGCTCGGCGCCGACGTCTGGGAGCACGCCTACTACCTGAAGTACCAGAACAAGCGCCCCGACTATCTCGACGCGTTCTGGAACGTCGTCAACTGGGATCTGGTTGCGCAGCGTTACGCAGCCTGAACCCGAGTGCTCCGAGGCCATGCGGCCCCGGACCGAATGAGTTGAGTGAAAGGGCGGCCCGGACGGGCCGTCCTTTTCGTTCAGCTTTCCCGTTTAGCTTTGGCCAAAGCTGCTGCGGTAGCCTCAGCGGCGATGATGCTCAACCTGCGAGGCACTCCACGACTCCTTCCCGTGCTGATGGCGACCGCTCTGGTCGCGCTCGGCCTGGTCGCATGCAGCGGTGGTTCCGACGGTGACGAGACGGCGCGTTCGGCGCCTTCGGTTTCCGACTTCCCTTCGGCGGAAGGCAAGAACATCGAGCAGGTGTACGGCGAGCAGTCCGAGTCTGATCTGGTCGTTTCACCCGCGGCCTCCGTATTCGAAGTGGGGAAGAACCGCTATCCGTTCGGAGTATTTGAAGTCGGTGG
>CALEMO010000150.1 GCA_937910825.1 uncultured Solirubrobacterales bacterium
GGCAAGGACGAAATCCTCGAGCAGGCCCGGGTCGCCGAGAATGTGCTCAAGCATCTCGACGGCGTCGAGGTGCTCAAGGAGATCGTCGTACCGGGCAAGCTGGTGAACATCGTTGTGCGACCTTCTTGACGCTTTTTTCCTGATTCCGGCGGGCAAGCGTTACTCGCTGGCGGTCACATTTGCGCGACGGCGCCTCATGATCCGGGCATGTTCGATTCAGGGCGCAGGCAGATTCTGGTTTATGTGGTGGTCGCGGCTTCGGTCCTGCTGCTCGGCCTGAACTCTCTGGGTGGGTCCGGGCCGGAAGGCGATCCTTCAATCGAATCGGCAAATGCGGCCGGTGGCGCCGCCGGAAGCGCAGAAGCCGCTGGAACCGCATCGGGTTCCGAAGGCGGCGACTTCGAGATTTCGCAAAAGTCCTCCCGGCTGGTGGTGGACGTCTCCGGTGGGGTGAAGGATCCTGGCGTTTACCGGCTCGCCGAAGGATCACGGGTGATCGATGCGATCCGGATCGCCGGTGGCCCGCGCAAGGGGGCCATGCCCTGGGCGATCAACCGGGCCGCGATGCTGGCCGATGGGCAACAGGTGGTCGTTCCGCTTTCCGCGGGATCCGGGTCCAGCGATTCTGCGACAACTTCCGCCGGCTCGGGCAGCCCGGATACGCCGATCAGCCTCGGCTCGGCGACCCAGGAGCAGCTCGAGGGGATCGACGGCATCGGGCCGGTCACGGCAGCCGGGATCCTCGAGTTCCGCGACTCAAAGGGTGGACTCTCTTCAGTTGATGAGCTGGACCAGGTGAGCGGCATCGGACCGGTGACCATGGAGGCGCTGCGCTCCAGCTTGATGCCTTAGGCCCCTACGGAAGCATCCGCGGTCTTGCCGCGGGTGGCTGGCGCCTTGCTCTACTCGCCGGTCTCGCGGTCGGACTTCTGTTGTCCCCCCTGGTGGCACTCCCGGGGGGGTGGACCGAGATCGTGCTCGCAGCGGGGTTGGTCACCGTGATCATGGCCGGGCGTGGACGCACCAGGCTGCTGCCCGGTCTGGTCATCTTCCTGGCCGCGATCCTTGGTGGTTCCGGGGTTGGTGGTGCGAGGATGGAGGCGATCCAGGGGGCAGCATTCAGCGCAGCGGATGGCGAGCAAGTCGAGCTGAGCGGTTTTGTATCCGCTTTCCCGAGGCAGACCCGCGACAGGATCATGATTCCGGTCAGCACGGCACAGGGCCGTCTGATGGTCGAAGCCACTGCACGTGCTGCTTCATTGGAAATCGGGGATGAAGTCTCCGTATCGGGTACCGCCTCGGCACCTCCGGAGTGGCTGCGGCCGGAGTTCGAGCGCAGGGGCATCTCAGTGATGCTCACGGCCGACCGGCTGCTTTCGGGCGATGCCCACCGAGGCGGAGTGGCGGGTCTGATCGACGGCTTGAGGATTCGGGCGAGCCGGGCCCTAGAATCGGGGATGCCGCCGCGGGAAGCGTCTCTGGCCAAAGGCTTCGTGCTCGGCCAGGATCAGTCGATTGACCAGAAGACGGTTGAGGACTTCAGGGCTTCAAACCTGGCCCACCTTTTGGCCGTCTCCGGCCAGAACATCGTGTTGCTCGGTCTGCTGGCGATCCCGTTCATGGCTCTGCTCAACCTAGGCCCGATGCAGCGGATCATCTTCGTCGCCCTGTTGATCGCGATCTACGTGCCGCTGACCGGGGCCGGACCCTCGATTCAGCGGGCGGGGGTGATGGGCTTGGCCGGACTGGTGGCTCTCGCCGCCTCGCGGCCATCGTCGAAGGCATATGCGGTGGTGCTGGCCGTGGTTGTGACCCTGATCGTTAACCCGCGCGCTTCCGGCGACATCGGCTGGCAATTGAGCTTCGCGGCAGTGATTGGGATTCTGCTCCTGGCGGGACCGCTGCAGACCAGGCTCGGCGTGCTGCTGGGTGCTGGCAGTGCGCGGAGACTGCTTGCCTCCGGGCTGGCTGTGACCACGGCCGCCACGCTCGCTACAGCCCCGCTGATGGCATTTCATTTCGAGCGTTTGTCCCTCACTGGTCTGCCCGCAAACATCCTGGCCATGCCCGCGGTGGCACCGGCGATGTGGCTCGGCATGGTCTCGGCCGCGCTGGGTCAGGCGGGTGCTGCGCTCGCCGTGCCTTTCAACTTGCTGAATTCAGTTCTGCTGGCCTACATCGCCTGGGTAGCCTCCTGGCTTGGCGGTCCGTCCTGGGGCGAGCTCAAGGTGGGTTCGGCGGGGGCGGTCGGGGTCCTGATCGCCTACGCGGCCTTGATCGTTTTCTGCGCGGTCGCGCTCGGCCTGAGCAGACCTTCCAGGCTCGGACAGGGCAGACCGCCTGAAGTCCTCCGACGCTCACGACGGTCGGCGGCGATCCTGGCCCTGTGCTCCGTGTCAGTGGTGCTCGGCGCCGGAATGCTGCTGGGTGATTCGGGGCGACGGCAACTCGCCGAACCGCCGCCGGGGGGAGTCAGGGTTGAAGTCTTCGACGTCGGCCAGGGTGACGCGATCCTGATCCGGCCGGACAGCGAGGACCCGATCCTGATCGACGGCGGACCCCCGGGGGGAGATTTGGTGGGCGCGCTCGATTCGGCCGGGGTGGAGAAGCTTTCAGCGGTGGTATTGACCCATGGCGACCTCGATCATGTCGGCGGCTTGTACGACATATTCGGCAGCGTCCCGACGGGGCACCTGTTTTTCGATTTCGCGCCGGCAGGCATCCTCAACCTGGCTCGGCAAGCGGGTACGGAACTTGATCACATTGCCCAGGGCGACCGGCTGAAGGCAGGCCCGGCATGGCTCGACTTCCTCTGGCCGCCGGAGCAGGATCCCGGGATGGACGTGCCGGAGGAACCAAATTCCCGATCGATTCTGATCGAGCTGAGGGTCGGGCGATTCCGGATGCTGCTGACCGGCGACGGCGAAGCCGAGCTCGTGCCGGTGCGTCCGGGTCGGGTGGACGTGCTGAAGCTGGCTCACCATGGCAGTGACGATGCTGGACTGCCGGGGCTGCTGGCTTCGACTGACCCCGATCTGGCAGTGATTTCCGTGGGCGAGGGCAATCCTTTCGGCCATCCGACCCGGGATACGATCGAGCAGCTGGGCGACTCCGCCACGCCATACCTGCGCACTGATCTCAGCGGCACGGTGTCGCTCGTGATCGACCGCTCCGGCTGGTCGATCGAGTCGGGCAGTTGATTCGCGGGAGTACAGGCCATTCATCAGGCGCGCCGCCGGACAAGAGAGGACAATGGAGCGATGCCCGACGAGATGAAACCGGCCTACCTGATTCACGGCAGCGACATGGCCAAGATCGATCAGGCGAGAAACCGGCTCAGGCAGAGGGCGGAGGCCGAAGGCGGCGCCGCTTCCCTCGAAGTCTTCGAACCGGCCGAGAACCGGGGCAGCCCTGACGCGGACGCCTTGATCGAGGCGATCTCAACGATGTCCCTGATGCCGGGGCGGCGCTACCTGCTGGCAGACCGGATCGAGAAGTGGGGCAAGCGGCAGGCGCAGAACGTGGTTGAGGCCCTGCTCGCCTCGCCTGGCGAAACAACCGTGGTCCTGATCTGCCGTGGCAAGGTTCCCGATGGTATCTCCGAGGGGGTGACTCAGATAGGTGGTGACGTCCGGGCATACGTTGCTCCTGACGAGCGCATGCTTCCGGCGCATCTGGTGAAGCTCGCCGAAAGCCGGAATTTTGAGCTTACTTCCGAGGCCGCCGTGTTCCTGGTCGCATTCCTGGGTACCAACCTGACCCGACTCGGCAACGAATTGGATCGGCTTGCGCTCTGGGCCGGAGAGAAGGGCCGGGTCGAAATCGCGGATCTGGAGGAGATGGTTGCGGACACAAGCGACGTGGGTCCTTTCGTGCTCGGAAACGCACTCATTCAGGGAGATCGGGTCCGAGCCATCACGATCGCAGACAAAATGATGAGCAGGGGCGCAACAGCTGGTGGCACGGTTCCGCCGACTGCATTCACCATTCGCAGGGCCGCGAAATCGTTAGCTTCGGGCCGTGGTGTGCCCAGTCATCTTCGCGGTACTTCGATCGAAGACCTTCGCACCGCCGCCATCGCAATGGCTGATCTCGAGATATGGACCAGGGGAGGGGCCGAATACCCATTTGAGCTGGCGCTGGACCTGGCTCTGATCGCTGCAACAGATGAAACCGGCTGAGCCGGCAGCATCGCGCTTCTTCGGGAGCGGTCCTAGGCGTCTGAACCGGCGCCAGTGGCGACGCGGGCAGCGCGGGACTTCTTGCGGGCACCGTTGCGACGGTGGATGGCGCCACGCTGGACGGCTTTGTCGATCCTCGAGACGAGAGCCCTGTGCTCTGCTTCAACGGAATCGGAATCGCCTTCACCAACCGCCGTTTCAAGGCGATGGAAGTAAGTCTTGATTGCGCTGGTGAGCCTCCGGTTTTCGGTTTGCTCACGCTCAGTGCGAAGGATTCGTTTTTTCTGTGAGGCTATGTTGGCCATGATCTTCTGTCTGCTCGCCGTTGGGGAGGATTCCCTTTCAGGCGGTCGCCGACTATACCGATAGCGACCTTGGAAACGCCACCCGACCCCCACAAGACGCCGCCCCCGGATCCCGAGCTCGATTCTTTCGAGCGGGCGGCGGCTGCCACCGAGCAGGCGCTCGAGGGCCTTCATCAGCGAGCGGTGCAGCTCGAAGAGGCCTTTGGCATGGCCGAGCCGGCACCGGAATTCTGGCTCTCCAAGGGAGAAATCGCAGCCGAAGGGGGCGTTGGTTCGACCCTCGTCGGGACTGTCGTGACCGAGACGGCCCACTCGCTGCCGGACGAGGATGCCCATGATGAAGCGACGGGGCAAGCGTCCGAGCTGCCGCGTCCGAAACCGAGAAAGCTCGCCCGCTCGACGGCCTTCTTTTCGATTGCCACCGCCGCCTCCAGAGTCGCCGGCCTTGGCCGCGAAGTCGTCGCTGCGAGCTATTTCGGTATTTCGGGACCGATGTCGGCTTTTACGGTCGCTTTTCAGGTCCCGAATCTGATCCGGGCCCTTTTCGCCGACGCAGCGCTCCAGCCGGCCTTTGTGCCGATTTTCACTGAGCAGATCGAAAAAGGAAAGGTCCGCGAAGCCTTCCGCATGGCGTCGACCCTCGTGCTGCTGGTGACCATGGTCCTGGGCGCGATCACGGCTTTCTTCATCATCTTTGCCGGCGTCGTTATGCCGGTTTTCGCTCCCGGCTTCAGCGCGGCCACCGAGAGCCTGATGGTCGTGCTCTCCCAGATCATGTTCCCGATCCTGATCCTGCTCGGCGTGAGCGGCGTCGTGGTCGGCATCCTCAACAGCTACGACCGCTTCGGTGCCTTCGCGATCTCGCCGCTTTTCTGGAACATCACGATCATCGCGGTGGTCGTCGCGACCGTCCCCCTCTTTCCAGAGGACAAGCAGATCTACGCCTATGCGATCGGCGTAGTTGCCGGCACCGTCGTCCAGTTGCTGATCCCGACCTGGGACCTTCGTAATACGCCCTTCAAGTTCACCCTGAAAGTCGACTTCAAGGACCCGAACGTCCGGCGAGTGCTGCTGCTGATGATTCCGGTGACGCTCAGCCTCGGCCTGATCAACTTCAACCTGCTGATCAACAGCTTCTTCGGAAGCCTGGTCAACGACCAGGCACCCGCGGCCATCGACAAGGCATTTCGCATATACCAGTTGCCCCAGGGCGTCTTTTCCGTAGCGATCGCGACCGTGTTGTTTCCGACCCTCGCCAGGTTCGCGAATCGCGGTGACTACGAGAACCTGCGGCGCACGCTGGGCAAGGGCATGAGGCAGATTGCTTTCGTGCTGTTGCCGGCAACGGCGGCAATTCTGGTGCTCTCCGAACCGATGATCCGGGTCGTCTTCCAGCGCGGTGAATTTGGTCCAGACCAGACACAGGTAGTGGCGACGGCGCTCTTCTGGTTTGCCTTCTCGCTGCCAGCCAACGGCATGTTCCTGCTGCTGAGCCGAACCTTCTTTGGCCTGCAGCAGCCCTGGATACCGACCGCGATAGCGGCCGGCAACCTGGCCGTCACCGCATTTGCTTCTCTGCTTCTCTACAAGCCTTTCGGCGTCGCCGGAATTGTCGCCGCGACCGGCATCGCCACCACTGCATCGGTGATTAGCCAGGTGGTGATCCTGCGCCCGAGGATCGGTGGCATCGAGGCCGTTGCATTCCTGCGTAGCCTGGTCCGGATCCTGATCGGATCAGCCGTTCTGGCTCTGGTGTCCTATGAGGTCTGGCAGGTTCTCGACGACCTGGTTGGCCAGGAATTGCTCGGACAGATCATTTCCGTGACCGCCGCACTCGCCCTCGGTGGCATCGCCTATGTCGCGACCTGCCGGCTGCTCAAGGTGCCCGAACTGGATCAGATACTGGACCTGGTCAGGCGACGTAGCGCGTGAGCTTCGCCGCCTACCTCGCCGGCACCGCGGGGCTGCTCGCCGGGCTCACATTCGTCGTGATCCCGGCGGTGCTGATCTCCAGGCGCCTGCTGCCCGGGTGGTCGGGACCGGTCGTAGTTTTGTCGGTTTTTTTGCTGACCGTCGCGGTGGCGCTCATCGCGGCGATCCTGCTGGGCAGCTTCGGGCTGCTCCATGGCTGGAGCTTGCTGCTGCTGACCGGGTTTTTTGCCGCGGCCAGCTTGTACTGGCACCGGTCTTTCGGCAGCGAAGAGTTGGCTGCTCTGGGAGAAAATGAGCTTCGCGAGCCGGAGAGCCCGGCCGCAACGCCAGGTTCGCGGTGGCGTCTGCTCAATCTGACCGCCCTTACCGTGGCCGCGTTCGCGCTCGGGGCTTTTTCAATCGGTGTCAGGGTCAAGTACGGCACCGGAATGACCGGGTTTGATTCCACCTGGTACCACGGTCCTTTTGCTGCCGGCTTCGCGGCTTCGGGAGATACGCTCTCGCTCAATTTCCTGGCGCCACAGTTCCTGAGCTGGTTCTATCCTCAGAACTCCGAACTGATCCATTCGCTCGGCATCCTCGCCTACGGAAACGACCTGATCTCGCCGGCGCTGAACCTGGGCTGGTTCGCCGGCTGCCTGCTCGCCGCCTGGTGCATCGGGCGGCCCTACGGAGGCGCAGCGATATCGCTGGCCGCGGTCGCGGTAGTGCTCGTTTCGCCGGCGCTGGCCGACCAGGCCGGCGAAGCGAGGAACGACCTCAACGGAGCCTTCTTCCTGCTGGCCGGCATCGCCGTGCTGGTCGAAGCCCTTTCAAGGACCCGGAAGATATCGGTGGGACCGGCGCTGATCGTGGCTCTGGCTGCTGGTCTGGCTGCCGGTACCAAAGTCAACTTCCTGCCGGCCGCAATCGTGCTTGCCGCCGGGCTGCTCTTTGCCTGCCCGGCGAAAACCCGGGCGCGCCACTCCGGCTTCATCGCCCTCGGCCTGCTCGTGGGCGGAGCCTTCTGGTACTTGCGCAATCTCATCCAGAGCGGCAACCCCCTTCCCTGGCTCAATCATCTCGGGCCACTGGGGATGCCCGGTCCGGATCAGGACGTGGGCGGGCGGGATGCGGCATCTGTCTGGAGCTACCTCAGCGACGTCGACGTATTCACGGACTGGTTCTTTCCGGGCCTCCACGACGCTTTCGGAGCCGGATGGCCGCTGCTGCTTGCGGTATCTGCCGCCGGCGTGGTGTTTGCGCTCATGCGGCGATCAGGGCCGGCCCGCCGTATCGCGGCGGCGGTGGCCATCGCCCTGGTCCTGGCCTGGCTTTTCTCCCCGACATCGGCCTCAGGTCCGCCGGGGGAGCCCAACGGATTCATTTCCGGCCTGCGCTACCTGGCGCCGGCACTCGCCGTCTCAATGGCCCTGCTCGGAGCGGTAGCCGGCCCCCGGGGCATTGGCGCGAGGTGGCTCGCCATGGGGGTAGTCCTGCTCCTGTTTCCCTTCAGCCTGCTGGCAGGACAGACCTGGAGCGTTAGTCAGGTGGCCGGCGCCGTTCTGGTTGCACTTCTGGTGCTGCTGGCGACCCTTATCTGGCGTTTTTTCGCGCGTAACGCCGGCCGGGGCCGGGGGAAAGCGGTTGCTTTCGCCACTGCGGCAGTGGTGGCGGCAATCCTTTTCGGTCAGGCGCTGCAGAGCTCATACTTCGAGAACCGCTACAAGGATCCCGAATTCACGACCCCCGGACTCAACCGTGCGTTTGCATGGGCCCAGGATGTCGACAGCGAATCGATCGCCACCAATGCAACCCGGCAATACCCCTTTTTCGGACGCCTTCTCGGAAACCAGGTCGATTTCATCGGGCTGCGACGGCCGGCCGGCGGATTCGTGAAACCGGAGACCTGCGAGCAGTTTCGTCAGGCCGTGGCTGCCGGCGACTACAGGTACCTCGTGCTCACCCTTGACCGGCAGGGCACGAATCTGGAATTCCCGCGTGAAGCAGACTGGATCGACGGTGATCCATCAGCGAAGCGCATCGAGACTCTGGCGCCGACAGTCACCTATGAACTGGGCGGCAAGCCCGACCCCGATCTCTGCAGTTGAACCCTCCGCAAGCCGTTCGAGGCTGCGGCTAGGCATACTCAGGAACCCGATGGAACGCATTCGTAACTTCTCGATCATCGCCCACATCGACCATGGCAAGTCGACACTGGCTGATCGCATCCTCGAACTGACCGGGGCAGTGGATCCCCTGAAAATGCGGGCGCAGATCCTTGACTCGATGGACCTTGAGCGGGAGCGGGGAATAACGATCAAGGCTCAGGCTGTCCGGGTCGAATTCGATTCCCGGGACGGCAATACCTACCACCTTCACCTGATTGATACGCCGGGACACGTCGACTTCTCCTACGAAGTTTCGCGCAGCCTCGCTGCCTGCGAAGGCGCTCTGCTCGTGGTTGACGCCGCCCAGGGCGTCGAAGCCCAGACCGTCGCCAATACCTATCTGGCGATCGAGAACGGACTCGAACTCATCCCGATCATGAACAAAGTCGACCTGCCTGGCGCCGAACCCGAGCGGGTTGCCCAGGAGATTTCTGACCTGCTTGGCGTCGATTCGGACGAGATCCTGAAGATCTCCGCCAAGACCGGTGAAGGTGTAGTCGAGGTACTCGAATCGATCGTCGAAAAGGTTCCGCCGCCGAACGGTGACCCGGACGGCCCCGCTCGTGCCTTGATTTTCGACTCCGAGTTCGACCAGTACCGCGGCGTGATCGCCTACGTCAGGATGATGGACGGCAAGTTCCGAAAAGGCAGTCAGATACTGGCGATGCAGAACGGCACCGAGGCTGAACTGGATGACATCGGCTTCTTCCGGCCGGTGATGACATCGGTCGGGGAGATTGACGTAGGCGAAGTCGGTTACGTCATCACCGGGATCAAGGACGTCGCCAAGCTGCGGGTAGGCGACACCCTCACCGACCTGGTCAACCCGGCTACTGAGCCGCTCGAGGGTTACCGCGACGTGAAGCCGATGGTCTTTTGTGGCCTCTTTCCGATCGACACCGACCGCTACGGAGATTTGCGCGATGCCCTCGACAAGATGGGCCTGAACGATGCCGCTCTCACATGGGGGCCCGAGACTTCGGATGCGCTCGGGTTCGGTTTCCGCTGCGGCTTCCTCGGCCTGCTCCACATGGAGATCGTCCGCGAGCGGTTGGAGCGTGAGTACGACCTCGACCTGCTGGCGACCAGCCCGACCGTGCGCTATGACGTTCACCTGATGAGCGGTGAGAACATCGAGGTCCGCAGCCCGACGGAGATGCCTGACCCGGGGACGATCGAATCGATAGAAGAGCCGTACATCCGTGCGACTGTCATCTGTCCCAGCGAGTTCGTCGGGCCGGTCATGGAACTCTGCCAGAACCGGCGCGGCAGCCACGTGGGCATGGACTATCTGAGCCCCAGTCGCGTTCAGATCCGGTACGACCTGCCGCTGGCCGAAATCGTTCTCGATTTTTTCGACATATTGAAGTCTTCGACCAAGGGCTACGCCTCGCTCGACTACGA
>CALEMO010000151.1 GCA_937910825.1 uncultured Solirubrobacterales bacterium
TCTTCGTACTCGTCGTCCTCGTACTCGCCCTCTTCGTACTCGTCGTCCTCGTACTCGCCCTCGTACTCGTCTTCGAAGTCGTCCTCGGGGCCTTCGCCAACCCGGTACTCCCGCGTATCTTCCAGCGGCGCGTCGTCGTCTTCGTCGAATTCGTCTTCGCTGTCTCGATACATATGCCGCCTCGCCGTCCGGGGCTCGATGGATACGGGTTTCATGTTTAGCAGGCGACGGGGTGCTGGCCGGTCGCCTTGATTCGTGGGGCTGTCCTTGCGGGCCGGGCGACTCAGCCACGGTGCTCCCGGCGGCGCTGCCGCAGGTCCAGCAAGAACTCAAGCAGGAAGTATCCCCAAAGCCCCACCATGTAAACCAGCCAGAGGCCGAACATCGGCAGGATCGAATAGAGCAGGTAGTTCTGCGGACTGGCGTAGATCAGTGCTGTGAGCCGCCCGAAGAGCTGCAGGCCGAAGTAGAAGCCGGCCAGAAGCAACGCCCAGCCGAGCAACTGAAGCAGACCAAAAACCAGGAGGTAGGCGACCAGGTGGAGTGAGAACCTGGGCTCCGGGTCGAAGAAGCGCTTGAAACGGTTCATGCGGCTGGTGTCGTTCCGCAGCGATCGGATCTGACGAATTCCCGGGGAGATCGTCACCTTATTTGGGTGACGATCTCCCCGGGAATAAGGAAACAAGGAGTGATTGCGAAGTCGTCACCCGGCGTCACGGGAAGGCTTTCGCTACGTCAGCCCTTGAGCTCCTGGATGATGTTTCCTCCGTCCACCACCAGGGTCTGGCCGGTGATGTAGGAGGCTTCGGGGGCGGCCAGCATGAGGATTGCCGCGGCTACTTCATCCGGGGTTCCGGGGCGGCCGATCGGGGTGTGGGCTCCGGCTTCGATCTCCTGTTCGGTGGCGCTGCCAGTTTTGATCCAGCCCGGGTTGACCGAGTTGACCGTGACCGCGGCCGGACCGAGTTCGATCGCAAGCGACCTCATCAGGCCGTCGATGCCGCCTTTGGCGGCGCTGTAGGCGGGGTTTCCGGCGGCGCTGACCATCGGCCCGGTGACCGAGCTGACGAAGACGATGCGGCCGGCCCGGCTGTCACTGACCGCGGTGACCGCGGCCCGTGTCACGTTGAAAGCGAGGTCCAGGTTCTGGTCGAGGCCGGCCCTCCACTCCGAGTGGCTCAGCCGGCTGAAAGGCCGTCCGAGATCGTCGGTGCCGACCTGGCTCATGCCGGCGTTGTTGACCAGGATGTCGAGCCCGCCGTGCCAGGAGGTCGCCTCTTCGACCATGGCCGTAGCTTCGGCCGGGTCGAGCAGGTCATGCACGAATGCCTTGACGTCGATCCCCTGGCCGGCCAGCTCGTCCGCCCGGTCGTAGATGCGATCGGTGGTTGACGAAATCGCCACCGCTGCACCCTGGCGGCCGAGCGCCCGGGCCGCCGCGAAGCCGATCCCCGTATCGCTGCCGCAACCGGTGATCAGGGCTGTCTTGCCCGAAAGATCGGCGAAGTTTCGAGAACTAGTCATGAAACAAGCCTAGCTAGAGGTCGGGGCGCAGCGAGCGCATTTTCGATGCCTGCTGGCCGGTCAGCGGAACCGGGCTTATGTAGCCGGTCACGTACGGCATCGAGATGGTCACCTGCGCGACGCTGTCGGTCTTGTTTCCTTCGATCGACTTGACGGCCCGGCCCTCGCGGTCAGCCTTGGTGACGATGCCCATGTGGGTCTTGCCATAGGCGACCAGGTAGCCGGGCTTCGCCCTGGTGGACCAGTGGCCGTATTTCTTGGCCCAGCGGCTCAGGTCGCGAACCTGAATCGCGACCAGATCGCCGCTGAATGAAGTGCGCAGAAATTTGGTTTCGAGGTAGGAGCTGTAGCCGGCCCGGCCCCAGATCCAGGTGGCGAAAGCGACACACCACTGGTCCCTGATGCTGTAGGGCGCGATCCGGCCTTTGCCGCGCCGGTAGCGCGGCACGTTGTTGCTCTTTCGCTCGGCCACATTGCGGGAAAGTTCGCGTTTGGCCAGGCCGACCACACCTTTGGCGGCGGGCGGAGCCGGCGGGGTGACCGGCCCAACCACGATCGCCGCTTCAGCCTTTGCCGAAAGCAGAAGGGTTGCGACCAGCGCGGCTGCCAGCAGCGCCGCTGCCCGGCGAAAAGGGTGATCTGTCGGATCTGCGAAACGAAGCACGAACTTCCACCGTAGCGCCGATCGCAGGCCGTGTCACGCCCAGGCGGCGCGACGGGAAGGTTTTCCCACAGTGTCAAGGGGAGTAGTTTGAAGCCATGAGCACCAAGAAAAACGTTGAGCTTGTAAAGCACTTCTATGAAGAGGCGATCAACAAGCGTGACTCGACTGCCTGCGAACGCCGGTTGAGCGAAGACTTCGTTCACAACGGCGAATTCCGCGGCCAGGCCGGCCAGCAGAAAGCGGTCGATGCTTTTCTCGAAGCGTTCCCCGACCTCAAGCACCGGACCCATATGACGGTCGCTGAAGACGACAAAGTGGCGGCCCACCAGCGCTGGAGCGGCACCCACCACGGCCTCTTCCTCGGCTTTGAGCCCACCGGCAAGAAGGTCGAATTCACCTCGACCGCAGTCCTTCAGATTCACGACGGACGCATCGCTCAGGCCTGGGACGAAGTCGACCTGCTCGGCCTCTCGCTCCAGCTACGCGACGACTGAGCTTCAGTCTTCCAGCAGCGAGCTTCGCCAGCGGTCCTTCGGGACGAGATCCCTGACGCGGCGCTTTGTCGCCTTGTGTGATGTGAGGAACAGGTCCTGGAGCTGGCCGAGGTCGCCGTCGCATTCTTCATAGTGCGCGATGACCATCTGGGGCGGCATCAACATCTCGGCCGCGAAAACGTCAGCTTCGGTTTCGACTAGCGGGATCGCATGGGCGGGCAGCGGTGATTCAGCGGCCACTTCGCCGGTGTCTTGATCGGCCGACTCCGGATCAATCACTGCGGCCCGGCAGAAGACCGCTTCGCGGCCGCTGCGGTGCATCACCCAGTGACCGAGCTCGTGACTGATCGTGAACCGGCGGCGGCCCGGCCACTTTCTGGCCTCTTCAGCGTTCACCCAGATCTCGCCGGAATCGGTGTAGAGCAGACCGGACAGATTGCCGTCTGAACCCGAGGGTGCTCCCGGGGCCGAAGAGATGTCCTCCACATCGCGGACCAGCAGGCCGTAGACCGAGTCGACGATCTCTTCCACGGGAACCGGCAGCGTTTCCCCGTCCCAGACGTATTCAGGCACCGAAGATAGGATCTCGCGGACCCGCTGCTCGATCAGGCCGATATCCAGGTCGCAGCGGATCTCAGCTCCCGCCGGTGAACAGTTCGTCGATCGCCAGTTCTTCTGCATCCGGCATCGCCAATGAGTGCTTGACCATCGCTTCGTCCCGGTCCTCGAAGGTTTGTTCTGCGGGACCATCCCTGCCTTCGTATGGGATCGGCTGGCGGGCGAACACTGCACTTCCTGACTTGAGCTTGCCGCCGTCAATCGATTGACCGGCAGTCCTCAGCTCCTTCACGCCGGTCCCGAGCACGTCGGAGAGCACTTCCAGCACCTTGCCGGATACCCGGTCCGCCTCCAGTTGTCCCCGCTCCATGCCGTGGTAGTACTCGCCCACGCGGTCGCTCTTCTTCGGATAGCCGAGGCCGCTGGCCAGCTTGGCCACGACTTCGCTGCGCCTGAGTCGTGCGCGGTGCCTGAGGCTCGGCAGCAGAACCGGCCAGGTCCCCGAAACTCCGGAGAGCGACCTGGCCATCGGCTGAACGAGTGCCTCGGCCCTTGATCCCTTGAAAGCTTCGGGGTCCCATTGCCGCCCGGGCGCCTTGCTCAGGTAAGCGTCGATCATGGTCACCAGGATCTCGCGATCCGCCGGGTCCGCCCGGTCGAGATACGGCCTCGGGTCGAACTCGCCGGAGCGTTGCGCGGCCAGGTATTCGGTGAACAGCACGTCCACTGGTTCGGGCGGGCTCA
>CALEMO010000152.1 GCA_937910825.1 uncultured Solirubrobacterales bacterium
GGGTCGAAATCAGCGCCCGGCTTGATTCGGAAGCAGCGGTTGCGACCGAAGACGAAGACGGAGACGCAGTCCAGCTGATGACCGTCCACAAGTCGAAAGGTCTGGAATTCGATCTGGTCTGTGTCGCCGACCTCGGCCGTCAGCGCAAAGCGCAGTCAGAAGCCGTGTTCTGGCTCGGCCACCTGCCCGGGGAACCGAGCGACGGCAGCCTGCGTTTCGGCCTGCGACTGCCGATGCCGGACGGAGACAGCATCGACCTCTACGACTGGTCGCAGCTCGCCGAAGCATCGGCTCTTGAGGCCGCGGACGAGGAACTTCGCCTCTTTCACGTTGCGCTCACCAGGGCGAAGCGACACCTGGTGATGAGCGGCGTATGTGACCTTGACCTCGGGAAAGAGCCCGGCAAGTCGGCATCAACTGCGACCCTGCTCGCTTCAGCACTGGGAATCGACCGTGACGCACCAGAAAGCGTGCCCGTGCCCGCGGCTGAGCCTGGAATCGAGCTGAAGAGGCCACTGGAGGAAACCCGGCTCATGGTTCACCGCAATGACGCAAATGCGGATCAGGCCACCTACCTGAGCCGCAGCAACGAAATGGTGCCAATCGGGTACGACGACATATCGGGCAGGCCGCCGATTGATCGGCCGCCGTTTGCTTCATACCCCTCGGTGCCGCTCTCCTATTCTGCGCTGAGCGAGTTCAGGGAGTGCCCGACACGTTTCTACGCATCCCGCATTCTGCGCCTCGACCCGGTTGACGACGACAAGCGGCCACTTGATCCTGAAGAAGAAACCTGGACCCCGGACTACGACGGCACCAGGTTCGGAAACGCTGTCCACGCCATGCTCGAGCGAATGGCGGAAAATAGCTGGTTACCGCCACTGGAATCCAGCATTCAGAAGACCCTTGAAGAGCAGGGAGTCGACCCCGCGGATCACGATGCGGTGTCCCGGGCTGGCGAGATGATCAACGGATTCACGAAGTCGGACCTCGGAGCCAGCCTGAAGAAGATGAAGTGCGAGGCCGAGTCCAACCTTTTGCTCAGGATCGGCGAGACCACTCTCCGGGGGACCGCCGATGTCGTGGTCCGTGAATCGGACCCCCCTCTGATCGTCGACTACAAGTCGAACCGACTGCACGGAAACCCACCAGCATCGAAGATGGCCGCCTATCTGCTCCAACGTGATCTATACGGCCTTGCGGTCGCCGAAGCCTTGGATGTTCCCCAGGTCCGGGTTGCCTACGTTTTCCTCGAGGCTCCGGATGATCCGATAATTTTCGAGTTCGGCCCGGCCGATCTCGCCGACGCCCGGACCGCGCTTGAGAGCACGGTCGCGTCAATTACCACGGGCCAGTACTTCACTGCCAGCCCTGGCGCGCCTGATGGTCCCTGCGGTGGCTGCCCGGCCTGCGACAGACTGCGCCGGCAGATCGAGGCCGCGGCCGGACGGGTGGCTGCCTCCTAAAAGGGGACTTCGTCGTCTCCCGGCGTTGGCGCAATCTCCGTGTCCGCGGAGGACTCGGGGACTTCATCGATCGGCGTGCCCTCTGCAGGCCCGGAACCTGAGCCAGTTGGTGCCAGGGACTGGGCCAGTTCGTCCAGCTTGAGCTCCTTCAGACCTTCGTCGACGGCCGCAAGTTCGGCCGCGCAGAACTCGATCAATGTCTTTGCTTCGCCACAGAGGTCGAGTGTTTCCCGCAGCTGGGCGTCACCGGAGTCCAGGCGGCTGATGATCTGGTCGAGGCGCTCGACCGCCGACTCGTAGGTTTTCTTTTCATTCATCTTCGCCCACTCCCTTGAAACTGGTTTGCTGAAAATCAGGCTGTGACGCCGGGGTCTTGCGTTTCTTCTTCCGGCTTGTCGGCGACTCGGTCGAGACTTTCACAACGCCGTCTGCAAAGTGGATCGCAAGATCCCCGGCGCGCTTCGCTGCTGCCCCCGAGAGCACCGGTTCAACCTGGCTGTCCTCCACCCGGGCATAGC
>CALEMO010000153.1 GCA_937910825.1 uncultured Solirubrobacterales bacterium
GTGTTCCTGGTGAGGGACTGGTCGAAGCCCGGAAAGCTGAAGTCTCCACCCTGGGCTCCATCGGAAGTGCTGATCGTGACCAGATCCCCTGGATCAAGGTCCAGCCTGATCGCATTTCCATGCTCGACCCGGAACTGATCGGCGGCTCTATCGGTCTCTTTCATCGCAGCCTGCTTTCGATTGGGCCGCACTCCTTAATCGAAGCAGCACTTACGAACTCAGTGCGACGTTGGACCCGGATCATAGTTCCGGTGCTATCTCCGTTCTTCTTCAGCTTGCTGGCGATCTGAAGAAGTGCTGGTAGTCCTTGGTCCCGACCCAGCTGCCGCCCCATCGCCATCCTTCACCGGCGAAGATCTTCACGACCCTCCCGCGAGCGCTGACCATGCCTTTGCGATGCGGCTTGCGGCGGGCGAAGGGCCGGCCTGCCGGTGGTGAAACGAAGCCGCCCGAGGTCACGTAAGGGTTTTCCCTGGGGTTGAGGTCGATCGCGCGCCCGTAGGCGTGCTGAGACCACACGCCCGGCTTCCCCGACACTTCGCGACAGTTGAAGGCCGATGTGTTGTCAGCGTCCATCGAGCGATGGTCATCGGCACCATAGGCATCGACCAGGCGCATCCGTTTGATCACGAAGCGGCGATCAAACAGCTTCTTCATCACCCGGTACATGCCGCGGGCCGAATCGGCATGCACGACCAGATGTCCGCGGCGAATCTGGCGATTGAATCCCCAATACCTCACCCTGAGCAGCCTGAGGCGGCTCAGACTGACCGGGCAACCCCGATGCCAGGAGCTGCCAGTCATGCGCTGCCTGAGGTCCGGATCGAGCTTCTCGATCGAGCCCGCAAAGCGGGTTGTCTGCCCGGCGCGTTCGGCAGCGGGCTGGGAGACCGGCAGCAACCAGACGAATGCGGCCATGGCGATGATAAGCAAGGTTTTTCTCAAGCCAGAGGCCTTCGGCTGCGGGTGGACACGATCCACAGGGTAAACCCCGGCCGATAGGCTTCTGGCCTTGTCCGAGATGACTTTCGATCAGGGCCTTGCCGCGCTTCTCGCGATGGTCGGCCAAACCGTCGATGTGCACCTGCTCGACGCCGGAGACAACCCGCAACTGGTGGCGGCGTTCGGCGGCAAGCTGGAAGCCGGCTACTCGCTGACCGGTGGTGAACCGAATGACGAAGAAGCGATCTTCGTCCGGCTTATTTCCGGCCGCAGCGACGGTGAAAGCTCGTCGCTCAACCTCAACCGCGAGCTTTTCCGCGGCGGCATGATCCATCCCGACGGGGGAATCACCATGCATCTGGGCAGTGTTGACCTGATGATCTCGAGACGGCAGGCATGAAAGGCGCCGGCAGGGGTATGTTGCCTGCAATGAATATTGAACCGCAGCGCCCGTGCCCGAGGAGGGCTCGATGAAAAAGCACATGGCCCTCGGCATAGCCGGCGTCACAGCCGCCCTGATCGGCGGCTTCAAGGTTGTGAGGCAACTGGTGGACCGTGAGGATGAGACCGATCCTGTGGCGGTAGCCCCAGATGTACCCGCAGAGTGGTCAGATCCCGGTGCAGACGAATTGTCCGACGCGGGCCCGCTGGAAGGTGCCCCAACCTCGCCCGTGACGCAAGCGCCCAGCGAATTGTCAGCCAAATCTTCGAAGGCCGAGCTTTACGAAGTCGCTCAGGATCTGGGCATAGAAGGCCGCTCGAAGATGAGCAAGACTGAGCTGCTCAAGGCGATCGAAGAAGCAGGCTGAGCAAAGCGCTCAGCCGTCGTCCTGGCCAAATGCCCAGCGGATCTCCGGCACGTTGAGTCCCGAAGCGAGGCAGGCCAGAAGCTTCATCCGGGCTGCCTGGGGAGAAAGGAAGCCCGCCGGAATCACGTTGGTTTCGCGCAGGTCGGCTTCCGAGGCGCGATATCCATAGGTAGCGTTGAGGATCACGCCGCGCTCCGGCCTCGAATAGACGATCACCGGGATGCGCTCGGCTGCTTCGGCCCATAGTTCGAGGATCGGTGGGGACACATGTCCGGCTCCCAGGGTCCCGATCACTACGCCGTCTGGAGCTGTATCGAGTGCCGCCCTGGCGAGGGCTCCGTCGTCACCGGCCATGGTCGGAACCACGAGTACCCGCCCGTCCAGGTGAGGCGGGTCAAGCGAGGGGTTGCGTGGAATTTGCGACCAGATCGTCGGATGCCCTTCGGTGACCCGGCCAAGCGGACCCGTCTGCGGCGAAGAAAATGCGACAAGCGAGGTGGTATCCGTCTTGCGCGCACCGCGTGCGTGGTGGATCTCGCCACCGAAGCAGACCAGTACCCCCATTCCGGAAGCGGCGCCACCGGCGGCGACGCTTATTGCGTCGAGCAGGTTCGCCGGTCCGTCGGCGCCGGGGTTCGAGGCCGGCCGGATGGCGCCGGTGAAGACGATCGGTGCCTCGGCGTCGTGCAGCACGTCGCAAAGCATCGCCGTCTCTTCGAGGGTATCGGTGCCATGGGTGACCACGACTCCGTTGCCACGCCGGGCCGTATCCCGAGCCCGCCTGCAGATGTTCAGTTGGTCGGAAAGGGTCAGATGGGCGCTGGGGACGTTAATGACCGTCTCCGCGCTGAGGCCATCGAGGTCGACGATGTCTGGCACCGTCTTCAGCAGGGCATCTGCATCGAGATCAGGGGATGCCCCGGATTCGCCGGTCATTGAGATCGTGCCACCGGCAACAAGGACCGTCACCGGGCGGGGGGGCAAAGTACTTCGCGCGTCAGAGAACATCCGGCCACTCTATATAGGCCGCACAGGTAGCCTTGCCTGGTGTCGATCGCCGAAAACTACGACGCTTTCCTCTGCGACCTCGACGGAGTTGTCTGGCTCGGCCACGAATTCCTGCCGGGAGCGGTCGAGACGATCCGCGAGCTGTCGGGAGACGGCAAGGACTTCTGCTTCGTGACCAACAATCCGCGGCTCGCCCCCGCGGATCAGGCAGAACTGCTGCGCCGGGGCGGGATCGCAGTCGGCAACCACCAGGTCGTCTCGGCCGCCTCTGCCCTGATCCGGCTGGCGAGCGAACGTCATGGTGATGGTGCTCCGGTGATCGCGATCGGAACCGCGTCTTTCCTGAAGCAGCTCGAGGACGCCGGCTTTGAACTGCTCGCTGATGACCGGGCCGGATCTGCCAGAGCGGTGCTCGTATCCGGACACCAGGACTTTGACTACAACGAGCTGAAGCTCGCTTCGATGGCGGTGCGCCGGGGCGTCGACCTGATCGCCACGAGCAATGACCCGACAATGCCGATGCCGGATGGTCTCTGGCCAGGATCCGGGGCGATCCTGGCGGCTATCGAGACCGCATCTGGCGGCCGGGCCACGACCGCCGGCAAACCCGAGCCAGCCCTTTTTGAGGCGGGCCTCGATGTGCTCGGCCGTCCGCAGCGTGTTGCCATGCTGGGTGACCGCCTGGATACGGATATCGCCGGCGCGCAAGCCTGCGGGATCGACGGCATCCTGGTTGGAGGCGATGACGCCGGGTCCGTTTCCAGCACGGTCCCGAAATGGAAGATCGAAGCGCTGCCGGACCTGCTCGCCTGAGCGAAAGCCCGGCGTTTCCTAAGGACTGCAGGGCCGGAAGGGCTTGGCGTACAGGTCGTATTCCTTGCCGATCGCGTTGAAATCAAGCTTTTCCGCCTTGCCGCAGAATTTGCGCTTGGGGAGCTCGTACTCAACCGAGTAGACCGCCTTGCCGGCCTTCACGAACGGCTTGTACTGGCCACATTCGTTGTACTGAAAGCACTGCTCAACCACCGCAAAATCGAAGTTCCGGACCAGCTTCTTTGCCTGGCGGCCGTCGTTCTTGAGTGCGACGGAGAGCCCCTTGCGATGGGCCTGCTTGGCGATCCAGCGGTTGAACTTGAGCTGGTCCGCTGCCTTGATCGGGAAGCCCGTGCCGTTTTCATATCCGGCGATGTTGTCGGGCTCAAGGCCGTCGAATCCTTTGCGGGCGCACATCGCGATCCTCTGCTTCAACGGCTTGGCGAATTTCCTGAAACGGCGGATGTCCAGCCAGCGCTCGTTCGGGTAGCCGTCGTACTTGTTGCCGATCACCGATTTGGGGAATTTCTTGCGATCGGGGCGATACTGCTCCCAGCTGCCGACATCGATGTAACAGATGACCTTGCGCCCCTGCGCGTGGAGTTGATTCACGGTGCGCTTCGAGA
>CALEMO010000154.1 GCA_937910825.1 uncultured Solirubrobacterales bacterium
GGAGGCGGGCGCAAGGGTAGCCTCTATCTCCAGTACTGGGCCTATTACCCGGAGAGCGCCTCGCTGCGCGGAGCCCCATTTCTTGAAGAGCAGGGCTATCACCGGCACGACTGGGAATCCGTTCAGGTCCGGATTGGATCGGATGGCACGGTCAGCCAGCGGGCCTCGTCGCATAAGGGACACAATCACAGTCGCTCCACGGCCAACTGGGGGTCCGACATGGGTTGGGAATTCCTGACGGGGCTGGCTGAAGCCGCCGGTCTGCGGGAAGCCGGGGGATGGGGAGAAAGCACCGGCAGGCTGTTCGTGGCCGGAGGCAGCCATGCGGGCAACGTCGACGACAACCGGGGCAAGGCCAGCTATCCCAGCTGGACACCCTCGAGCCGGATCCGGCTGGTCCCGCTGGAGCCCACTCGCGGCGACGCGATGTCGCGGGCGGCCCGCTTCGAAGCGATCACGCCGCCCTGGCGCAAACGACTCTGGCGTGACCCGGAAGCGACGGGGACCGACTAAGGGGCGAGCGCAGTGATCAGATCCGACATGTTGTCGGGCAGGGTGATCGGGGTGACGATCGGCAGGGTGATTCCACCTTCCACGTATGCGTCGAGCCGCTGGCGGATCTGCTCGGGAGATCCGATCAGGAAGGTGTCTTCGATCAGCTCCCACGGGGCGGCAGCGGCAGCTCCAGGACGGTCCTTGTTCTCCCAGGCCTCACACATGGCGGCGATTTCGTCTCCGTATCCGAGCCAGCGGAAGAAGTTCGCGTAAACCGGCACTGTCACGTAGGACGAGAACATGAACCTCGCCAGAGGTTCAACCTGCTCCTTTTCGCCAGGGATGCAGAAGAAACGGCAAAGCAGCTCAAAGTCGGGGCCCGAACCTTCGATGCCGTCGATTACCTGGGGCAGGCCACCGAGCGGCAGGAAGTTGCTGAAGGCTCCGTCGGCCTTGTCGACCGCCAGGCGCAGCATCTTGCCGCGCAGCGCGGCCAGAACGATCGGCGTTTCGTGCGTCGGGGCCGTCTCCAGTTTGAAGCCGGTGTCGGTGCGTTCGCCGGCGAGCGCCACCCGCAGGAAGTCAAGCGTGCGCTCGACTTTGCTCAGGGGCTTTTCGAAGGGGATCTCGTTCCAGCCGGCGACCATCCGGTCCGACGAAGCACCGATTCCCAGCACGAACCTGCCGGAAGACGCATCAGTCATCGCGGCAGCCTGTTGCGCCAGCAGAGCCGGCCCTCGCTGGAACACTCCAACAATGCCGGTGCCCAGTCGGACTTTCTCGGTCCAGGAGGCGCTGAGGGCGAGCGGCGTGAAGCCGTCCGGACCCCCTGTCTCACCAGTCCACAGGTCGGTATAACCGTCGGCTTCGGCCTGTTGAACGAAGGGCCGGTGCTCGGCCAGCGTCGTTCCCGGTAGCGGAAGAGTCAATCCCCATCTCTTGTCAGTCACAGGCGGAAGCCTATCCCGGAGCCACCCTTATAGCCTTGCAGCCATGAGTGTGATCTCCAAGGATGTGCGTTCCGGTTCCAAACCCGACCGAAATCTGGCCCTTGAGATGGTTCGTGTCACCGAATCAGCCGCGCTGGCGGCCTCCCGCTGGATCGGACGCGGCGACAAGCTCGCCGCCGACGGTGCGGCGGTCGACGCGATGCGGCTCCTGCTCGACACCGTGCCGATGGACGGCATCGTCGTGATCGGCGAGGGTGAAAAGGACGAAGCACCGATGCTTTTCAACGGTGAGAACATCGGCGACGGCAGCCCGCCGGTGGTCGACATCGCGGTCGATCCGCTCGAAGGCACCACGCTTACGGCTCGCGGTTTTGGCGGGGCACTGGCCGTGATTGCTCTGGCCGAGCGAGGCTCGATGTTTGATCCCGGACCCTGCGTCTACATGGAAAAGCTGGCGGCGTCATCGGAATTCAAGGACCTGCTGACCTTCGACGAGCCGATCAGCGAAGTCATTCGCAAGATTGGCGAGCGCAAGGGCGGCGGCCCCGAGGATGTGACCCTGACCATTCTTGACCGGCCCCGTCACGAGGACGTGGTCAAGGAAGTAAGGGAAGCGGGAGCGACCATTCGTTTCATTACTGACGGCGACGTCCAGGCGGCGCTGCTTGCGGTCTCCGAAGATACGGGCATCGATCTGCTCTGGGGAATCGGCGGCACGCCGGAAGGCGTTTTGGCCGCCGCTGCGATCAAGTGTCTTGGCGGCGAGATCATCGGCAAGCTATGGCCACGAACCGAAGAGGAACGCCGGGCCGCGCGCGACGCCGGCTACGACCTCGACCGGGTCCTCACCTCGGACGATCTCGTCAGCGGCGACGATGTGTTCTTCGCCGCCACCGGAGTCACTGACGGTGACCTGCTGGATGGCGTGCGGCGCAGCAAGGGATTTGCGACAACCGAGTCACTGGTCATGCGGTCCCGGTCCGGGACCGTGCGCAAGGTCGGCGCCCGTCACGACCGGGCCAAGCTCCGGGAAGTAACCGGGGGACGTTATGGCTGAGCGGCTGCTGATTGCCGGGGCCACCGGGTACATCGGCCGCAAACTGGTTCGTCGCCTTGCGGACCAATCGGCGACGGTCCGGGTTATCGCCAGAAGCCCCGACAAGGCGGCTGACCTTGCGGAAGCCGGATGCGAGGTGGTGCGCGGCGATGTGCTCGAACCGGAAACCCTCGGCCCTGCGATGGAAGGCTGCGCCACGGCCTACTACCTGGTCCACTCGA
>CALEMO010000155.1 GCA_937910825.1 uncultured Solirubrobacterales bacterium
CGCCGTGTTGAAGCCAATGCCGCCGTCATGTGCGTCTTCGTAGAGCGATGCGTGGACGAAGGCCCCGGTCTCGGTGGCCATCGCCTTGGCGAAAGATGCGGTCGGACCGCTCTCAAGCTCCTCCGCCATCTGCGAGGCCTCCTCGATCCGGTCCGGCGTCACCGCGAAATAAGGCGAAAGGGTCAGCTCCTGGAGGCAGACGATTTCCGCGCCCTTGCCGGCGGCGATCCTGATTCCTTCGGAAAGGGCCTCGAGGTGGGCGTCAGGGTCTGGGTTCCAAGCCTGCTGCACGGCGCCCACCCTGAAGGGCTTGCGCTTCGGCTGGTCCACCCTGGCCAGGGACTTCGGCAACGATCCGGTCGCTTCGATCACTTCGTAGTCTGAGTCGCTCATTCAGCCTGACCTTTCTCCGGATCAGCCCTTGAGCGCCGGGATCTGTTGAGTGATGCAGTGGATGCCGCCGCCGCCCAGAGCGAGCACACGGCCATCTATTCCGACCGCTTCCCTGTCCGGGAACAGTTCGGCCAGACGTCCGAGAGCTTCTTCATCCATGTCCGGATCAATTCCGCCTATCGGCACGATCAGCGCGTCGTTGGCTATGTAAAAGTTCATGTAGGGCACGACGACCGGCTCGCCATCTTGCCGCTGGATCCTTGGCAGCAGCTCCCACTCGGTCACCTCGACGCCGGCCGCTTTGAGCCGCTGCACGTTTTCCCTGGTCGCCCCCCAGTTGGGATCCTCTTCAGCCGGCACAGTCTGCAGCAGCGCCTTGCCCGGTTCGATGAAAGCGCAGATGTTGTCCACATGTCCGTCGGTATCGGCGTCTTCGAGGAGTCCCTGGCCGAGCCAGATGACCTCGTCGGCACCGAGTGAAGAACGCAGAACGGCCGCGATCTGGTCGCGATCCATGTCCGGGTTGCGGGTCGGTTCGAGCAGGCACTGTTCCGTGGTCACCAGCAACCCCTCGCCGTCGACCGCGATCGAACCGCCTTCGAGAACCATCTGCTGCGCCTGACGCTCGATACCGAGGTGCGAGAGAATCGCCTGAGCGACTGCCGCGTCATTGTCGTAGGGAGAAAACGCTTCGCCCCAGGCGTTGAAGCGGAAGTCAACGCCCTTGCGGACTCCGTCTGCGCCGGCTGTGACGATCGGGCCGGAGTCGCGCAGCCATGAGTCGTCGATCGGCAGCGCCAGGATCTCGACGTTTTCGTCCGGAAGCCGGGTGCGCGCGTCTTCGGCTTGCGAAGGGTCAGCCACAACGACAACCGGCTCGAATTCGGCAACCGCGGCGATCACCTCAGCGTGGGTATCACGGGCAGCTTCGATGGTCGTGCCACGCCAGGCGGCTTGCCGCTGCGGCCAAGCGACCAGCGTGCATTCATGGGGCGACCATTCGGCCGGCATGCGAAATTCGCTGGGCGACGAAGTGTCCACCAGCCGATTCTATGAGAACAGAAGAAAACCCCGCCGACAGCGGGGTTTTCCTTCAAGTGGAGCTGAGGGGAATCGAACCCCTGACCTCCGCCATGCCATGGCGGCGCTCTGCCAGCTGAGCTACAGCCCCAAACGCGGAACGAAGCACATTTTACAGCGATTGCGCGGCAAGGCCGTGCGGTGGCTCAGCCGCTAGGCGGCTGTGGTCGAACGCTGGTCGGGAAGACCGGTGTTCAGGTCGAGACGCGGTGCTTCGTGCCAGAGCTCTTCGAGGTCGAAGCGCTCGCGGGCTTCTTCGGTGAATACGTGGAATACACAATCGAGATAGTCGAGCACTATCCAGCCGACATCGCCGGAGCGATCCGGGTTCACCGGCAGCAGCGACATTGAATGCTTCAGCTTGATGTGAACGTCTTCGGCGATCGCGTCGGCTTGCCGCTCGTTGCGTGCGGTGCAGATAACCAGGTAGTCGGTGTAGCTGACCAGAGGCCGCATATCGAGTTCGACTACATCTTCGGCCAGCTTGGCGTCAGCCAGCGTGGCGATCTCTTCTGCAAGTTCAAGGCTAGTTGGGGGCATACATTCCTTCGTTCTCGATCATTTCTGCGACTGCTTCGGGCACCAGATGGGAAAGGGGCTGCCCGGCTTCGGCTCTGCCCCGGACCATGCTGGAGGAAATGTCGATCCGCGGCATTTTCACCCAGCCAAGGCGGTCATCCGCCCCAAGCCCACTGAATACTTCTTCAACTGTTTCACGTTCAGTGCCTGAACGGTGGGCCACCGCGATTCGCGCCAACTCGAGGATCCTCTCCGGCCGCTTCCATTCGCTGAAACCGCATGCGGCATCGGCTCCCATCAAGAGGTGGATCTCGCTATTTCCATCCTGTTCAGCAATTAACTCAAGCGTTTCACATGTATAGGACGGACCGGAGCGACGTACTTCGATGTCGGATACGTCGACCGCTTCGACGCTGGCAAAAGCAGCATTCGCCAACCTGAGACGGCCCTCCGGCCCTGGTCCGGTTGTATTCCCCTTGTGGTAGGCGTTTCCCGTCGGTACTACGAACAACTGGTCCAGGCCGAGTTGCCAGATCGCTTCACCGGCGAGCACGAGATGGGCGAGATGGGGAGGGTTGAAGGCCGAGCCGAAAACACCCAGACGCGGAACTTCACTCACGTATCTGGCCGTCTCCGCGAACCATGTACTTGCTGGTCGTCAGCTCACGCAGGCCGACCGGACCCCGGGCGTGAAGCTTCTGCGTAGAGACCCCGATCTCAGCACCCATTCCAAATTCAAAACCGTCGGTGAAGCGGGTCGAAGCGTTGACGTAGACGGCTGCGGCATCGACGTCGTCCATGAAGACGCGCGCAGCCTGTTCGGATTCGGTGACGATCGCGTCGGAGTGGCCGCTGCCATGGCGGTTGATGTGCTCGACCGCCTGGTCGAGGTCGTCAACCACCGCAACCGCAAGCTTCAGGTCGAGGAATTCGGTATCCCAGTCTTCGTCTGTGGCGACCTTGACTTCGGTATCGCCTGCGTTCTCAAGGACCTGCTCGTCCCCTACAAGTTCGACCCCGGCAGCCGCAAGTTCGGCCAGCACCTTGGGCAGTAACGCAGCGGCGACCTCCTGGTCCACGAGGAGAGTCTCTGCGGCGTTGCAGACTCCGGGCCGGCTCACCTTGGCGTTGACCGTGATCGACCTCGCTTTTTCGAGGTCCGCTTCAGAGTGGACGTATACATGACAGTTGCCGGCGGCGGCGTAAAGCACCGGCACCGTCGCAACAGCCTTGAGAGCATTCTTGAGTCCTTCGCCACCGCGGGGAATCAGCAGGTCGATCAGGCCATCCTGAGTAGCCAGGCCCCCGAGCGCCTCGCGGCCGCCGCCGGTGGAAAGCACGACCCCGTCAGCCGGAAGGCCGGCTGACTCAAGTGCTTCGCGGACGACCCGGGCGAGTGCGCCGTTGCTTCGCTCGGCGTAACTTGATCCGCGCAACAGAATCGAATTACCGCTCTTGATCGTCAAGGCCGCACAGTCGATGGTGACGTTCGGCCGCGCTTCGTATACAACGGCAACCACGCCGAGCGGAACCCGGACCTTTTTCAGATCGAGACCGTTCTGGAGGGTGCGTGAATCGAGGATCTCACCGATCGGATCCTCCAGTGAAGCGACCTCTAGCACGCCGGCAGCCATCGCCTCCACCCTCTGACGGCTCAGGGTCAGGCGGTCGACCAGCGCCGGGCTGAGGTCGCGGGCCCGCTCGTCAGCCAGGTCCTCGGCGTTCGCGGCGAGAATGTTCTCGACCTCCGAAGACAGCAGCTCAGCGATCGCTGCAAGGGCACCGTTCCTGTTTTCGATCGGCGCGGTCGCCATGGTCCGGGCGGCGGCCTTGGCCGCTGAACAGTCGGCCGTCATGTCGGTCAGGGTCACTTCCATTCACATAAGGGTAGCTACTGGCACCGGGATCCCGGCGGCGGACCGGCAGTCGCGAAGCGCTCAGGCCAGGACGAAATAGTCCCGATGGACCACTTCTTCCGAAGCATGCGGCATCAGTTCGAGCACCTCGCTGCTCTTCATCCCCTTAATCCGCCCGACTTCTTCCGCCGAGTAGTTGGCAATTCCCTTGCCGACCAACTTGCCGGAGGCAATCACCTCAACCGCGTCTCCAGCTTCAAATTTGCCTTTCACTCCGGTCACTCCGACCGGCAGAAGACTGGAACCGCTCTGGCTCAGGACGCGTGCTGCGCCGTCGTCGATCTGGATCTGCCCGGTCGCCGGTTTCGCGTACTTGAGCCATTGCTTGAATCCGGACGCCGGACGACTGCGAACCGCAAAAGAGGTTCCCGCCTGCTTGCCCGCCGCCGCTGCGACCAGGTTTCCGTCGAGCGTGCCGTTGCAGATCCGGACCTCGATCCCGGATTCGGTCGCCATCTCGGCGGCCGCGACCTTGCTGCGCATGCCACCACTGCCGAAAACCGAAGTCCGGTCGCCGATGTCTTTTCCTTCGAGTTCGCTGAAATCATCAACCCTGTCGATCAGGACCGCTGCGGGGTCCTTGCCGGGGTCCGCCGTGAAAACCCCGTCGGTATTGGTCAACAGCACAAGCAACCGCGCCTCGAGCATGATCGCCACCTGTGCTGCTAGAAAGTCGTTGTCACCAAAGGTGATCTCGTCAGTCGCAGTCGTATCGTTCTCGTTGACGACCGGAATGACTCCCCATTCGAGCAGGCGGCGCAACGTCTGGCGGGCATTCAGGTAGCTAGTGCGGCTGGCCACGTCGGAAGCGGTCAACAGGACCTGGGCAGCGGCCGCTCCACCGGCTTCAAGCCGGGTTTCGTACTCGCGAAAAAGTGCCCCCTGGCCGACTGCCGATGCAGCCTGAAGCTCATCGATTGCCCTCGGCCGCGCCTGCAGGCCGAGCAACCGGATGCCTCGGGCGATCGAACCCGAAGTGACCATGAGCACGTCTTCGCCCGACCGTCTCAGATCTGCCGTCTGCCGGCAGACCGAATCGAGCACGGAGGTACGAAGGCTGCCGTCGTCAGCAGCCACGATCGAAGAACCAAGTTTCACCACAAGAGTCACGCGATCACCCTAATGCAGTTCAAGCTCGTATTCGCCGACCCGGATCTCGTTTCCCGGTTCGAATCCGGCGCGCTTCAATTCGGCCATGACACCCATTTCGATGAGCCTCGTCTCGAGGTAGCCCAGGGCTTCTTCGTTTTCCATGTCGAAGCGATCGAAGAGGACCTTGACGCCGTTGCCGTGAATCCTGAAGGCGCCATCCGACTCTCTTTCAACCGAATAGCCACCTTCTCCCTTCGGGCGGTAGGTCAGGTGTTCGGCTTCGAAATCGACTTCGACCCCATCGGCTCCAGTGGTCACCGGCACCCTGACATCCTCCGGCACAAAACGCACGACCGCTTCGGTCAGATGGGCCAGGCCCGTACCGGTCGCCGAGGAGACCGGGATGATGCCAAGCACCGATCCACCGAGCGTTTTGTCCCATTCGGCCACGTGGTCGGCCATGTCGGCATCGGTCCAGAGGTCTGCCTTGGAAAGGGCGAGCAGCTCTGGAAGCTCGTCGAGGCCAGTGTCGTGTGCGGCAAGCTCGGCCCTTACCGTGCGGTAGTTCTCAAGCGGCTCGCCGTCAGATGGCGCGAGCTCGACCACATGAACCAGCATCGCGCAACGCTCGACATGCGCCAGGAACTCGTGGCCGAGGCCGGCTCCGTCGGCCGCACCTTCGATCAGCCCGGGAATGTCGGCCAGCACGACCTGGCGATCATCGGCCTCAATCGTTCCGAGCACCGGCTCGAGCGTGGTGAACGGATAGTCCGCGACCTTGGGATCGGCGCGGGTCAGACGGCTGAGCAGCGAAGACTTGCCGGCGTTCGGCAGCCCGATCAGGCCGGCATCAGCAAGTAGCTTGAGCCGCAGCTCGACCATGCCGGACTCGCCAGAGGTCCCCTGTTCAGCGAAACGCGGCGCCTGGCGGACTGAAGTCGAAAAGCGCTTGTTGCCATGTCCGCCGCGGCCGCCTTTGGCGAGCACGGCAGTCTGACCGGTCTCGGTCAGGTCGATGACTGCGCCGCCGATTGAGACAGCCTGGGTTCCCGGCGGCACCATGATCACCTTGTCTTCACCCCTGGCCCCCTGCTTGTTGGAGCCCTCGCCGTGGTTGCCGCCATCAGCCCGGAAATGCTTGGAGCGCAGCGCTCCGAGGTCGCGGCGCGAGGAATCACAAAGCAGGACTACGCCGCCGCCGTGGCCACCGTCGCCGCCGTCGGGACCGCCCCGGGGGACGTGGGCTTCGCGACGAAAAGAAATCACTCCGTCGCCGCCATCGCCACCTTCGACGTAAATTTTTGCCTTGTCGTAAAGCACCGGCCTAGGTTACGCGGTCCGGGAGGACCCGGACCGACAACGAAAAAGACCCGCCTGAGCGGGCCTTTCGAAGGTGCCAGGGGGAAATGCTACTCGGCCGTCTTGACCGAGATCACGCGGCCCCGGCGGCCAGGACGAAAATCGACCTTGCCCGGGCGCGTTGCGAAAATCGTGTGGTCGCGACCGATAC
>CALEMO010000156.1 GCA_937910825.1 uncultured Solirubrobacterales bacterium
GCTCGATTTCGCCATCCAGTGCTCACTCGATCATCCGTGGCTCCGCGACCATCCTGGCTGGTTCCGACATCGTCCGGACGGCTCGATCAAATACGCCGAGAATCCGCCCAAGAAGTACGAAGACATCGTCAACGTCGACTTCCACGCCGACGAAGCGATGCCGGATCTGTGGCTTGCCCTCCGCGATTCAATTCTGCACTGGGTGGGCGAAGGCGTTCGCACCTTCCGGGTCGACAACCCGCACACCAAGCCATTGCCGTTCTGGCAGTGGATGATCGGCGACATTCGCGCCCGCCATCCCGACGTGCTGTTTCTCTCCGAGGCCTTCACCCGGCCAAAAATGATGCTGCGCCTGGCCAAGGTGGGGTTCTCGCAGTCCTACACCTACTTCACATGGCGCAACTCCAAGAAGGAACTCACCGACTATCTGACTGAGCTCACGACGACCGAGGCGGCCGAGTTTTTCCGTCCGCACTTCTTCGTCAACACGCCTGACATCAACCCGGTTTTCCTCCAGACCTCGGGGCGACCGGGCTTTCTGATCCGTGCCGCGTTGGCCGCGACATTGTCGGGGCTATGGGGTGTCTACTCGGGCTTCGAAATCTGCGAGGCGGCACCTCTTCCGGGACGCGAGGAATACCTCGATTCGGAGAAGTACGAGATTCGCATCAGGGACTTCGACGCGCCGGGGAACATCGTGGCGGAGATCGCCGCCCTCAACCGCATCCGGAAGGCCCATCCGGCATTGCATAGCCATCTCGGCGTGCGCTTCTACAACGCCTTCAACGACCAGATCCTGCTGTACGGCAAGATGACGCCGGCCGGCCGCGAAATGATCCTGGTCGCCATCAATCTCGATCCACATCAGACGCAGGAGGCGGCATTCGAGGTGCCGCTGTGGGAGTGGCAACTGCCCGACGACGGATCCGTTGCGGTCGAGGAGCTGATGAGCGGTAGCCGGTTCGTCTGGACCGGCAAGCAGCAGCACGTGCGGCTCGACCCCGCGGCGCTGCCCTTCGCCATTTGGCGTCTTACCCCGGCGATGGAAGGAAACCTGTGACCGCGCTGACAAAATCGAACCTGCCGTCGATCGCCGAAGATGCTGAGTGGTACAAGGACGCGATCATCTATCAGCTCCATGTGAAGTCGTTCTTCGACTCCAACAACGATGGCATCGGAGACTTTCCTGGCCTGCTGTCCAAGCTCGACTACATCAAGCAGCTCGGCGTCAATACGATCTGGTTGTTACCCTTCTATCCCTCGCCCCGGCTCGACGACGGCTACGACATCAGCGAATACACCGCCGTCCATCCCGAGTACGGAACGCTTGCGGATGTGAAGCGGTTGATCGCGGCCGCCCATCACCGCGGAATCCGGGTTATCACCGAACTCGTGATCAATCATACGTCGGACCAGCATCCCTGGTTCCAGCGGGCTCGCCGGGCAAAGCCGGGGTCGGCCGCGAGGAACTACTATGTATGGTCGGATACCGACCAGAAATATGACGGTACGCGGATCATCTTCATCGATACCGAACGGTCGAACTGGACGTGGGATCCGGTCGCCAACGCCTACTACTGGCACAGGTTTTATTCGCACCAACCTGACCTGAATTTCGACAATCCCCAGGTCCTGAAAGCCGTTCTCAGCGTCATGCGGTTCTGGCTGGCGCTGGGTGTCGATGGCCTGCGACTCGACGCCGTCCCTTACCTGGTGGAACGCGAAGGTACCAACAACGAGAACCTTCCCGAGACTCACGCCATACTCAAGAAAATCCGCGCCGAGATCGACGCGACGTACCCGGGTCGCATGTTGCTGGCCGAAGCCAACCAGTGGCCCGAGGACACCAAAGAGTATTTCGGCCAGGGCGACGAATGCCACATGGCCTTCCACTTCCCCCTGATGCCGCGCATGTACATGGCGCTCGCCCGCGAGGACCGTTTTCCGATCACC
>CALEMO010000157.1 GCA_937910825.1 uncultured Solirubrobacterales bacterium
GGCGTGGACGTCGTTGATGTGAAGCGGGTGGTGATTCATCGTCATCAGGCAGAAGAAGTGGTCGTCGGCCTCGGTAACGGTCTTGGCGGGCATGTGCTTGTAGACGGCGCCTACCTCGAACTCCTCGAGATAGCGCCCGTACGGATGCGACCCGGTTGCTTCGCGCTCGGCCTGGTCGGTCGTGAAATCAGTGCTTGCTTCGCTCATGGGTTACTTGATTTTCCTTTGTTGGTCTAACCGCGGGCGCATGGCCCGGCGGCGCTCAGTGGACTTTTTTCAACTTGGCGCGCTGCTCGTGGGTCTCAAAGACCCTGGTGATGAGCTTGGCTACATTCGAGTCGCCTTCGAAACGAATATGGCCCGTCTCGGCGGCGCGTCGGTACGAAGCGACCGTGCTCTTTTCATCGGCCAGCTGGTTGAACTGCGCCCGGTCGATTTCGACCCGGCAGCGCTCATCCTCTCCCCGTCCTTTTGACACTTGCGGCCCGGGTACCTCAACCCGGTAAGTCTGCGTGTCACCTTTCGCCCGCAGATCAAGGCCGAAGACGAGCCTCAGCTTCTTCAGCGCCGGCACCTCGTCCTGAAGGTGATTTACGGCGGTTTCAATCATCTGCGCGGTAGATGCCATGGTGATTGTCTATCAGTACCGGACGCTTTCGCGCGGTACTAAGAACGGCTCTTTTCATATTTTTCAATGAACTGGGCAACGGAAATCCTGGCGACCGCCTCGCCGACGAGGTCGAGCGGCAGGTCTTCGATCCGTTTGAAACGTACGCAGGCTTTGCCGATATCCAGCTTTGCTCCGCGTTTCTCGGCTTCGGCCTCGAACCAGTTCACCCCATCAACATCACCGTAAATGTCCATCAAATAGAGGGACATATAGCGCTTCTGGGAAGCCAAAGCAACGTAGCCGGGCGGCTTGCCGTTGTAGGTGTCCGGGTAGCGCTCAAGGGGAATCTCATAGGTGAGCATCCCCCAAGCCAAGCGCTCCTCATGGCCTTCCGGAAGGTTTTCCAGGATGGTCTGCCGGACCTGTGAGATCGCCTCACGGCGATCTTCAGGGAGGGATGCCAGGTAGGCGTCTGGAGTTTCTGCGTCTACCCGCAACCCGCGCCCGATCAGATCTTGTTGCGCTCGAGCAGCTTCTTGCCGATGACCATGCGCTGGATCTCCGAGGTGCCCTCACCAATCAGAAGCAGCGGAGCGTCCCGGTACAGGCGTTCGATCTCATATTCCTTCGAGTAGCCGTAGCCGCCGTGGATGCGGAAGCAGTCCTCGACGACCTCTTTGCCGGTCTCGGAGGCAATCAGCTTGGCCATGCCGGCCTCGAGGTCGGAGCGGATGCCCGCGTCCTTCATCTTGGCGGCCTTGCGGGTGACCAGTCGGGCAGCTTCCAGCTTGGTGGCCATGTCGGCAAGTTTGAACTGGATCGCCTGGTGCTGGGCGATCGGTTTTCCGAAGGTCTTTCGCTCCTGGCTGTATTTGAGGGCGAGTTCGAGGGCGCGTTGGGCGATGCCGACGCCACGGGCGGCAACGTTTACGCGACCAACTTCGAGCGCGTCCATCATCTGACCGAAGCCTTTGTTCAGGCCGGCCTCTTCGCCGCCAAGGATGTTCTCGGCCGGACACATGTAGCTGTCGTAGACCAGCTCGGTCGACTCGACACCCTTGTAGCCCATCTTCTTGATCTTCGGAGGCACCGTCAGACCGGCGTACTCGCCGGTGTTCTCGCTGACCCACGGCTCCTTTTCGGTGATGAAGCAGGTCATGCCCTTATAGGCCGGCTCAGCTTTCGGGTCGGTCTTTGCCAGCAGGAAGACGAGGCTCGAACCGAGACCATTGGTGACCCACATCTTCTGGCCGTTGATCTCGTACTTGCCGTCATCAGTCTTCTTGGCACCGGTCTTGATGCCCTGGACGTCGGAACCGACTTCCGGCTCGGAAAGCGAGAAGGCGGCACGCATCTCGCCGGTTGCCATCTTCGGCAGGTACTTCTGCTTCTGCTGCTCGGACCCGAACTTGTCCAGCAGATAGGCACCGATGAAGTGGGTGTTGACCACACCGGAAATTGAGATCCAGCCGCGCGAGAGCTCTTCGACGATCAGCTCGTAGGTGGACAGGTCAAGTCCCATTCCGCCGTATTCCTCGGGGATCATGGCGCCGAAGAGGCCAAGCTCCTTCATCTGTTCGACGATGTCCTCGGGGAACTCGTCTGTGGCGTCGAAGTGTTCGGCGTTCGGGATGATCTGCTCGTCGACGAACTGGTGGACCATCTCGATGATGGCCTTCTGGTCGTCGGTGATCTCCTGGTAGCTGCTTTCGGACATGGATCCTCTTTCGGTTCTGTGGCGAAGGTGGGCTAGGAGTGCTTGTGGCGCTGAAACGCCCGCGGAAGCGCGGGCATAAGGGGCCACCAATAATACCGGGGGGATGGCTTCGGGGTAGC
>CALEMO010000158.1 GCA_937910825.1 uncultured Solirubrobacterales bacterium
CCATGATCTGCGCCGCCCGGGGCTATGAGCTGATCCTGACCATGCCCGAAGGCATGAGCCGCGAGCGCTCCAAGCTGCTCAGGGCATACGGTGCAGAGGTGCGTGAGACCCCGTCTCTGGGAGGCATGGAAGAGGCGGTTACCCTGGCCGCCCGGATCTGCCAGGAGAGAGGCGGTTTCATGCCCCTTCAGTTCTCGAACCCCGCCAATCCGGAGGCCCATTTTCGAACCACGGGCCCCGAGATCTGGACCGATACACATGGCGACATTGATGCTTTCGTTTGCGGCGTGGGAACGGGCGGCACGATTACTGGAGTGGCCCGGTACCTGCGCGACCAGGGGTCAAAAGCCCGGATCGTCGCGGTGGAACCGGCTTCGTCGCCCGTACTCTCCGGGGGCAGCGTCGGGCCACACCGGATTCAGGGAATCGGAGCCGGCTTCGTGCCCGAGGTGCTGGATCGCGAGTTGGTCGACGAGGTGCTTGTCGTCACCGACGAGCAGGCCCTGGACACCGCCCGGGAGCTTGCCCGGCGCGAAGGAATCCTCGGCGGGATTTCCGCAGGAGCCAACGTCTTTGCTGCGCTTGAACTGGCCGGTCGCAAGGAATTCCAGGACGGACGGATCGTGACAATCGTCTGCGATTCCGGTGACCGGTACATGTCGCTGCCCTTTTTTGCACCATGAGCCGGGTAGCTGAAAGCAGTGTGATCGCATGAATAAAGATGGCGGCGGCGTTCCAGGAGGCCTGATCCGCATGCTCAAGGACCATGTGACGGCCGCGCGTGGCCGCGATCCGGCCACCGCATCCGTATCCAGCCTGGAGATCCTGTTGACCTGGCCTGGTGTGCAGGCCCTGCTCGCATACCGGCTCGCCCACCGCCTTCACGGCAAAGGTTTGCCGCTGGTGCCGCTTCTGGTCTCCTACCTGGCCAGGCTGCTCACCGGGATCGAGATCCATCCCCGGGCAAAGATCGGTCCGGGATTCTTCATCGACCATGGGGCTGGTGTGGTGATCGGCGAGACCGCCGAGATCGGCAGGGACGTGACCCTCTACCAAGGGGTAACCCTCGGTGGCACCGGTTTTCAGTCGGGGAAGCGTCACCCCACCGTCGAAGACAACGTGACGATCGGTTCCGGTGCGAAACTGCTCGGACCGATCACCGTGGGTCACGGGGCCAAGATCGGCGCCAACTCGGTGGTCGTGGAGGATGTGCCCGCTTGTTCGACCGTAGTCGGCAATCCGGGGCATCCGGTGAGGATTGAGGGGCGCAAGGTCGAGGGGCCCGACGCCGACTGGATTCACCTGCCCGACCCGGTTCAGGATGCGGTCAAGTCTCTCGCGGCCCGGATAAAGGTGCTCGAGAAGGAAATTGCGGAGCTTTCCGGAGGACAGGAACCAGCCGCCGACCGACCCGCAGAAGAGCCGCGCAAAGGCAGGTCTTCCGCCGGCGGCTGAAATGGATTCCCGGGGGTGAGCGCCGCCGCCACCATCTATATCCTCGATCGAGTGCGATTCACAGCAGATCCGGCAGAAAAGATCTAGTGGAAGCGGTTTCCGACAACGCCTCCGGACTCAATCCACCGCAACAGCAAGCCGTCGAACACGGTGGCGGTCCGTTGCTGGTTATTGCCGGAGCGGGTTCCGGCAAGACCAGGGTCCTGACCCATCGGATCGCAAACCTGCTGGCTACGGGCAAGGCCCGCCCCGGGGAGATCCTGGCGATCACTTTCACCAACCGGGCAGCCGTGGAAATGAGGGATCGGGTCGAGCTTCTGGTCGGGCGGCACGCCCGGGCAATGTGGGTCACAACTTTCCACTCCGCCTGCGCGCGCATGCTTCGTGCCGACGCCGAAAAGCTTGGTTATTCGAAGTCCTACACGATCTATGACCAGGCTGATTCGCTGCGCATGGTCAAACGGGTGATGGAAGAACTTGACGTTGATCCAAAACGCTTTCCGGCGCGGGCGATCCAGAACGGGATATCCGGAGCCAAGAACGAACTGATCGATTCCGAGGGTTACGCGCAGCGGCAGGGTTCCTACTTCGAAGAGACGGTTGCCGACGTTTACGCGCTTTACGAGAAGCGCATGGTCGAGAACAACGCGATGGATTTCGATGACCTGCTGGGCCGCACGGTCAACGTGCTCGAACTGTTCGAATCCGTGAGGGAACGATGGAGACGGGCCTTCAGATACGTGCTGGTCGACGAGTATCAGGATACGAACCACGCCCAGTACAGGTTTCTGCAGTTGCTCTGTGCCGAGCACCGGAACCTGACGGTGGTCGGGGACGAGGACCAGTCGGTCTACGGCTTCCGGCACGCTGACATAAGGAACATCCTTGACTTCGAAAAAGACTTTCCGGACGCGACGATCGTCAAGCTGGAGCAGAACTACCGGTCGACCCAGACGATCCTGACTGCGGCTAACGCCGTGGTCGAGAACAACCGGGACCGCCGCCCGAAGAAGCTCTGGACCGAGTCCGGGCAGGGTGACGAGATAGAGGTAGTCCGGCTCGGCGACGAGCACGAAGAGGCCCGCTGGGTCGCCGGTGAAGCAGAGCGCCTGATCGAGGAAGAGAACATCTCCGCGGACGAGATCGCGGTGTTCTACCGGACCAACGCCCAGTCGCGGAGGCTGGAGGACGCCCTCCGGCGAGCAG
>CALEMO010000159.1 GCA_937910825.1 uncultured Solirubrobacterales bacterium
CCGGCTCGGCGGCGATCGCGGGCAGCATTCTACTCGCCGCGGAGCTCGGCAGGGACTAAAACCGTGGAAGAGGCCGTAGCCAGAGCCCTTTCCGGGGCGGGCGCTTTCGAGCTGACCGGGCAGGCGCGTGGGCCGTGGCAGCCCGACGCGGCCCATGGCGGCGCACCAACCGGTTTGCTGGCCAGCGCGATCGAAGGCGAAGGCAGAGGCGACGGTCTTCGCCTCACCGCCTTCTCAGCGACCTTTCATGGTCCGGTTCCGCTCGGCCCGGTCGAAGTCGAAACGGAAGTCCTCAAGCCGGGGCGGCGTCAGCGGGTGGTGGCCGCCCGCCTGCGGGCGGATGAACGGACCCTTGTCGAAGCTCGTGGGATTCTGATCCGACGTGGTTCCGTCGATCTGCCGCAAGGCCTTGGCGAAGTCGCGCCGGTCCTGGCACCTCCGGAAAGCTGTGAGCCCGTCGACCAGAGTCTCTGGGCATGGCGGGACGAACCGGCTTTTCACCGGACGGCGAATACCGTACTCAGGATCGAAGGCGGTCCCGACCGGCTGGGTTCAACCGGGGCGGCCTGGTTTCACCTGGACTACCCAATCGTGTCCGGCGACGAGACGAGCCCGGCGGTAAGGGCCGTTGCCGCCGCTGACTTCGGCAATGGCGTTGCCCATCCGGTCGCGTTCGGCGAGTACCTCTTCGTTAACTGCGACCTCAACGTATCCATGTTCCGCGAACCGGCGGGGGAGTGGATCGGTCTGGTTTCGAGGACGGACCTATCCGGCTCCGGCGCCGGTCTTACCACCACCGAACTCCATGATCTGGACGGACGTTTTGGTTCGGCGAGCCAGACGCTCTACGTGGACCTGGCTTCGATCAGCTGACCAGGGCCTGGAAGAGCCGCTCAAGTTCCGCTGCGGGATCGGCGGTCATCCCGGTGTGCACGCTCGAGCTCTGAATCACCGTCGAAGACGGCGCCGCCAGCCAGCCGAATCGCTCCGACGCGGGCATCCCGCCGAGAACTCCTGATCCGGATCCGCCTTCAATGATCCGGCGGACATCGTCCAGCCTGTCGCAGATCGCGGAGTAGTCGGTTCCAGGGGCTAGAGCGGCGAGGCGCCGCTGGCCGAGCCCGATTCTGATGTCCAGGAAGTCATGCTGCCGGCATAAGAGGGCGACCCCTGCATTCAGCCGCTCGTCGCGCTCGATGCAGGGCACGACCTGCAGGATCGTGTAGGAGAAAGGCCTCGTCTGCTGAGGTTCAGCGCCCATTTTCCAGTTCCTCGATGAAGCAATCCTGGCCGTCAATCCGGCGATTCAGGAAAGCGATGAACTCGGATCGGCCCAGACCGGGGTTCTCCCCGAGCCATTCTTCCGGTATTTCGGCGACCGCCGCTTCAATCGAATTTCTGGCCCGTTCCGCATGCCTCGCCCCGGCATCCGCGAGCGACCCTGCGACCGGCAACAGGATGTGTTCCTTTAGGGAAGGGGTTGGGGAATGCGCCGTCTGGCCCAGCGGCTCGTTGCCGTGCTGTCGAAAAAAGGCGGCGCCGTGGTCGATCAGCCAGGTCTTCCGGTGCCAGGCCAGCAGGTTCGGGTTGCGCGGCGTCCGGTCGATGTTGGTCACCAGCGCATCGAACCAGAGCACGTCGGCATAGAAATCGCCTTGTTCAGGCGCTCGGTCGCGCTCTTCATTAAGAGCGAACGGCAGCGCCCCGGGCAGAAAGTCCATTCCAAGGTTCAGACCGGGACTCGCCTCGATCAGCTCTTGGATTTCGGGATCCGGCTCGGCATGACCCAGTTCCGGAGGGACCGAGACCCCGACAAGTTCTGGTATCGGAAGGCCGATTGCCCGACCCAGCTCACCGGCGACCACCTCTGCCACGAGCGCCGAAGCTCCCTGTCCTGCGCCCTTGAACTTGACCACATAAAGGCCGTCGTCATCGGCTTCGACCAGGCCAGGCAGCGAGCCGCCTTCCCGCAGTGCAGTCACGTATCTGGTGGCAGTCACCTCACGCATCGCTGAAGCTTCGCAGACAGGTAGGCTTCAGCCGTCTCCAAGTCTGCCGTGTCTCCTAAAGAAGGGTCCTGATGTCTACGCTTTCAACCGCGGTCGAAGCTCCCCGCGTTCCCGTTCTTGCTGATGCTTTTGCCAACAGCAGAGTACGTACGGCAGTGCTCGTGCTGGGTGGCGCACTGTTCACGGCGCTTTGCGCCCAGGTCGTGATCCCGATGACCCCGGTTCCGATGACCGGCCAGACCCTGGCCGTGATGCTGGTTGGTTCGGCGCTCGGATGGAAGCGCGGCATGGCGGCGATGACCCTTTACATGGTGCTCGGTTTCTTCCTTCCGTTTTACGCTGAAGGTGGATCCGGCATCGACAAAATCACCGAAATTGGTGCCGTGGCCGGCGCTAGCGGCGGTTACATCGTCGGCTTCATATTCGCCGCCGGGGCGATTGGCTGGCTGGCGGAGCATGGCTCGGACCGCAAGGTGGCGACAGCGTTTCTTTCCTTCATCGCAGGACAGTTGATCATCTTCGGCTTCGGCTTGGCCGGCCTCAAGATGGCCGCGCCCGAACTGGTTGAGATCGGCGCGATGTCGAGCTCAAGCTGGAGCACCGTCATCCACGACGGATTCACCATCTTCATCATTGGCGGGCTTGTCAAGGCAGCGATCGGCGCCGTATTGATGCCGGCAGCCTGGAAGATCCAGGGCTCGCTGCGTAAGTAGGCCCCGCCTGTAGTAGGTAGACTGTGCCTGTCTGGGGGGCCAGGTGAATTCCGAACTCCCGCAAATCGTTGAAAGGAAACCGTTTGCTTTTAGCTGCATTTGAACTGGGTGATGCACTGCTCACCACGCTTGCGATTTTCTTCTTCGTTATCTGGATCTGGATCGTAATCACGATCCTCATGGATATTTTCCGTGACCATGAGATGTCCGGTTGGGCCAAGGCCCTCTGGGTTCTTTTCCTGATCTTCATCCCATTCCTGACCGCCCTCGTCTATCTGGTCGTTCGCGGCTCGGGTATGCGCGAGCGAGCGATGAAGGAACAGGTCGAAACGAAGAATCAATTCGATCAATACGTACGTGAAACCGCTACGGCTTCGCCGGTTGACGAGCTTCACAAGCTCGATCAGCTCAAGCAGTCGGGTGGCTTGACCGAGGACGAGTACCAGAAGATGAAGGCCAAGATCCTCGGCTGAGAAACTGAATATTTCAGGGAATTCCGGCCGCGGCTTCCGCGGCCGGAATTCTTTAATGAGTGCTTGGCGGCGGCCGGGGCGATGCAGTCCATAAGCTGGCCCGGTGAGCAAAACGCTGATCGTCATAGTCGGTGTCGCAGCCGTCCTGGTGGCGAGAGTGGTCGAATTCATGCTCGGTGATAGTGGAAAAGGCCACTCTTCCGAGCCGGCGGATCCGGCGATAACCGGTGCGTCGGGCGCGACCGGGGAAACTGCGGGAATTGCTTCGACGGCACTGGCGACAGAAGGACCGATGCTTAACGGGTTGAACTTGACCGCTTATACGCCGGAGGGATATGCGAGTCCGGAAATTCGCGGTGATCTCCAGCAGATCAAGGACATCGGCAGTACCACGGTGACGATCGTGCCGCCCTGGTACATGAAAAGCGGCAGCTCGAACCAGATCAATCCAAGCGTGAAAAAGACACCGAGTGACTCGAGCCTCGAGTCGGTCATAGCCGCAGCCCGGCAACTCGGCCTGATGGTCATTCTGAAACCCCATATCGACGTTCTGGACGGAACATTCCGAGGCGACATCCAGCCGGACGACCGGGAAAAGTGGTTCAAATCGTATTCTGATTTCATCGGCTACTACGCCGATTCCGCGACCATGATGGAGGCCGATGTGTTTTCGATCGGCAC
>CALEMO010000160.1 GCA_937910825.1 uncultured Solirubrobacterales bacterium
GTCAGGCAGTCCGGGCATCTACAGAGCCTATATTCACGCGGTTCTGTTCAGGTACTCCCGGATGAAGCCGTCAATGTCCCCGTCGAGAACGCGCTGCGTATCGCCGACTTCGAATTCGGTGCGGTGGTCCTTGACCATCGTGTAGGGATGAAGCACGTAGCTCCGGATCTGTGATCCCCATGCGACGTCCTTCACCTCGCCCCGCTCAGCGTTCACCGCATCGCTGCGCTTGCGTTCTTCGAGCTCGATCAGCTTCGACTTGAGCATCTGCATCGCCTGCGCCTTGTTCTGGGTCTGCGACCGCTCGTTCTGGCACTGGACGACAACACCGGTCGGCTCGTGAGTTATGCGCACCGCCGAATCCGTCTTGTTGACGTGCTGTCCGCCGGCGCCGGATGCCCGATAGGTATCGATCCTCAGATCACTTTCGTCGATCTCGACGTCGACGGTCTCGTCGACGATCGGTGCGACGTCAACCTGGGCAAAGCTCGTATGCCGCCTGGCCGACGAATCAAAGGGCGAGATCCGCACGAGTCGATGAACTCCGCGCTCCGCAGCGATCAGACCGTAAGCATTCTCGCCCCCGAGCAGAAAGGTCGCCGACTTGAGTCCGGCTTCGTCGCCTTCTGACGCCTCCTTCATCTCCACAGAAAAACCGCGTCGTTCGGCCCATCGCAGGTACATGCGCAGCAGGATCTCGGCCCAGTCCTGCGAATCCGTCCCTCCGGCGCCGGCGTGAACCGTTACCAGGGCATCGCCGGCGTCATATTCACCGCTGAAAAGCCTTGCCTCCTCGAGCGCGCCGAGTCGGTGCTCCACTGAGGCGAGCTGCTCGATCAGCTCAAGCGCCATCTCCTCGTCGACCTCCGCCATTTCCGCCATATCGACCAGATCGTCCGCTTCATCCTTTAGACCCTGAAAATCCGTCAGCTTTTTCTGTGCCCTGGAATGCTCGGACGAAATCCGGGCTGCCTTTTCCTGGTCGTCCCAGAATCCGGGCTGCTGCATTTCGTCTTCGAGGCGCTCGACTTCCGTCTGAAGCTCCGTCGGATCCAGGTAGTCATCGAGCAATACGAGGTTCTCCTGAATGGAGGTCAGCCGCGCCGGCACGGAATCGGTGTTGACGGCTTCAGCCATGCAGGCAGACTAGATGATGGCCGTTTCCCAGACTCGGTCCGTGGCCGCGTTTCCCCCCGCTTCTGGAAAGATGTCGTAGGAGATGAAGATCGCGGTCATAGGTGGAACCGGAATGATCGGCAGTCGCGTCGTCGACCTGCTGGCTGACGGCAGCAACGAGGTGCGCATCCTCTCGAGAAATGCCCCCTCCGGCCTGTCGCCGGGAGCGGAACACCGGGCGATCAACCTGCGCTCTCTCGAGGGCCTGGAGCAGGCGATTTCCGGAGTTGAAACGGTGGTCGACCTGGCCAATGACGTGCGCTCAGCACACAAAGTCATGGTAGACGCAACCCGGTCTGTACTGGAAATCTGCAAGACATCCGGGGTCGGCCACTACGCCGGCATATCGATTATCGGCTGCGAAAAGCTGAGCTTTTCGTATTACAAAGCAAAGGCGACCCAATTCCATGAATTCATCGGCCTGATGCTCGGCACGGCTGCACGGTTCAGGCTGAGCCCCAGGGGGCCGGTTCGGCTCCAGCCCGTCTCGGCTTCCGTCGCCGCCCGGACGCTGACCGAAATGGTCGACCCAGGGGCTGACAGAATGGTGACAAGACTGGCCGGCCCACGCATCGAAGACCTGGGCGCACTCTCCAAAGCCTGGCGTGAGCACCAGTCCAAAAGACTGATTCCGCTCAGGCTTCCGCTGATCGGTTGCTCCGGTCGCGCCCTTCGCTCGGGCGCTTTGACTGACCAGGATGCGGCGACACCGGCTCCGGGCTTCGAAGACTGGCTCGCCAGCGAGCATGCCTGAAGATTCGAAATCCGCCCGGCGGCGTAAGCGGCTGATCAGGATCATCTGGCTCTCGATCGGCGCCGCAGTTCTGACCATTTCGATGAAAACGGTCGCCTGGCTGCTGACCGGATCAGTCGGCCTTCTGTCCGACGCGGCCGAGTCACTGGTCAACCTTGTCGCGGCTCTGGTCGCGCTGGCGGCGATTCTCTGGTCGACCAGGCCAGCGGACGAAGGTCACACTTATGGCCACGAAAAGGCTGACTACCTTTCGGCCGGCATCGAAGGTGCGCTGATCGTCCTGGCAGCGGCGACGATCGCCTACGCCGCGATCGGCAGGCTGATCGAACCGAGCGCGCTGACGGACGTGGGTACAGGCCTGGCGATCACCGTGGCGGCAACCCTGGTCAACCTCCTGGTCGGACGTTTTCTGATTTCGACGGGCAATGAAGAGCAGTCACTGACGGTCGAGGCAAACGGCCGTCACCTGATGACCGATGTCTGGACATCGGTAGGGGTCATAGTCGGTGTGGCGCTGGTCTACATCACCGGCTTCGAACGACTTGATCCGATAATCGCTCTGCTGGTTGCTGCCAACATCGTGCGCACCGGCTTCTCCCTGGTGCGAGCATCGATGTCCGGGTTGATGGACAAAGCCCTGCCGGACACAGAACTTGCGGCTGTGAACGCCGTGCTGGCCGGACACGCGAGCGCAAGCATTCAGTTTCATGCGCTGAGAACCAGGCGGGCAGGCAGGCGTGCGTTCGTATCCGTCCACGTGCTGGTACCCGGGGGATGGACCGTCCAGCGCGGACACGATTTTGCCGAAGGCATCGAGGGAGAGCTGCGAGCCGTTTTCGACCAGGCGACCGTATTCACCCACCTCGAGCCGGTCGAAGATCCGGTTTCTTTCAGCGATACGGACCTTGACCGCCGGGACGGCCCCCCTCAGCTGCCCTGAAATACCTCTTCGGCCTGTTCGCGATCGTCGAACGGCCGCCAGAGGCGAACCAGGCCTCCGGACAGCCGAAACAGCCAGGCCATCTCGTCACTCCCGGCGAAGCCCTCGTCTTCGGCCCAGTGCCAGTCCCGCCGGATCAGAAGCAGCACCGTCTCGTCTAAGGCTTTCAGGCTCTCGATCACCACTGTCTGCTGAACGCCACCCGGCGACCTCGTCGCCCATTTGCGGGCTTCGGCAATCCCCCGGCGTACGCCTTTCATCGACTCGAGTTCGACCTTCGGGTCAAGCGTGCGGGCAAAGGCGTCGATCTCTCCATCGTTGAACGCCCTGACAAATTCCCTGACAACGGATTCTTCTGTTTCCATCCCTGCCTGCCCGGTCACAGCGATCGCCGAAGCTCAGTTGCCGCTCAGGAACCGTGGCACTTCTTGAACTTCTTGCCCGACCCGCACC
>CALEMO010000161.1 GCA_937910825.1 uncultured Solirubrobacterales bacterium
CAACTTTTCCGACACTTTCCCTGGCCACGCCGGAAGAACGAGTGCGCATCTACAGCCCGCTCTTTCGGGGGCTGTTGCTGGTCGGCATGCCCATGGTTGCGGCGATCTTTGTTTCGGCGGGGCCAGTCACCAGGGACATTTTCGGCAGCGCGTGGGTTGACGGCATCCCCCTGCTGCGGCTCGAATCGATCACCACGACGATTGCGATCGCGAGTGCCTCGGTGGTGCCCTTTCTTTTTCTTACCTGCCCGCCTGAAACGGTCAAGCGGCTCAGCGTCGGCGCCACGGTAGCGATCGTCGTGCTCTCGATCGCTCTGTCGCCCTGGCTCGGATACCTGTCGATATCGGTGGCGACAATTGTGGCTGCCTCGGTCCAGCTGTTTCTTTTCGACCGCCTGCTGGCCAGAGCAGTCAACTACAGCCTTCTACGTGACATGCTTCCGGCAGTCAGCGGACTCCTAATCGCAGTAGCCGTGGCCCTGCCCATTGTCCTGGTCAAGGACACCCTGGCCTGGGCGATCGTTGCCGCTGTCCTGGCGGGACTGATTCAACTGGCCATCACTTTCCTGCTCAAGGGTGGCATAAACGTGCGGGCCACGGTCGCCAGGCTCAGGAGCCGTGAGCAAGCTGGCTGAGTCAGCTCAGGCAGAGTTCTTTTCGGCTGTGACCAGGTAGTTGGCACTCAGCGACCCGCCGGCCGGAACCCGGGCACCCAGCGGGAAGCGTGCATCAAGCCAGGACGAGATTTCGTTGACTGCGCGCAGCATCACCTTCCGAATCAGATTTCCAGGGAGCTTCTGGCCGAGCTCGTCGACAAACTGGGCGGTGATGTAACCGAGACAGGCAACCACATTGCCCTGCGGCTCCAGTGACAGCCCTGAATAATCTCCGGACTGACGGACGATCCTCATCAGGCCGGCATGGGTCCAGCGCCAATAGTCCCGGTCACTGGTCGGAGGGTCGGGGTGATAGAGGAAAACGCCATGGGTCGAGAGGAAAAGGACTCCTCCGGGAGCCAGCACCCGATAGATTTCGGCGAGAACCCGGGTCGGATCGTCGACGTGCTCGAGCACCTGCGTGCAGAGGACGACATCAAAGCTCGAGTCTTCACAGGGCAGGTCTTCGGCTACTCCGATCGCATCCACCCTCGGGCCGTCGACCGCATCGACGCCGAGATATGAGGTCGCCAGGCCTGCGAAGAAAGGCAGGTAGGGCTTGTTGCCACAGCCGATATCGAGAACCCTGAGGCCGCTGCGTCCGGCGAGCTTTCGATCGATTTCGTGTCGCAGAGAATCGGCCAGCGATCCGAGCGCGAGGTAATGGCGGTCCGAGCGCGCCGGATGCCGACGGTCGGCTTCCGGCCAGTCCTTCAGTTCGGTCGGGGTCGGGAAGGGGCTTCCCCCGGGTTCAGTAGGTTCCGGCAAGTTTCCGGTGATCCCAGCTGGCGGTACGTTTTGGAACAAACTGCATGACGGTCCGTTTCGGGACTTGCGAAGCGAACCCGTTGGTCGAGCCACCGGGGTCGACCCCGGTCTCCTTCGCGTAGCGGGCTCCAAGCTCCATCGCGAAATCAGTTACCACTTCAGGATCACGGTGGAGAATCGTCTCGGCTTCGAACATCACTCCGCGTAGCTCCGCGTAAGCATCTCCGGTCTCGATCAGGATCGTCGCCCGGTTGTCGCGCTCAAGATTGCGGATCTTCTGGGACTTGGCGTAAGTCCATGCCCAGGTCTCCCCATCGCGCGGCAGGTACCAGAGCGGCATCGAATGCGGCCAGCCGCGAACCCCGTTCGTGGTTGCGATCAGAACCCGCTGTTCATCCAGAAAATCGCTGATCTCCGCCTGCTCGAGTTTAATCAGGTCGCGACGGCTCAACTGCCGCTCCCGCCGAAGCGTCCTCCGGACAGCTTGACGTAGGCCCGCCACGCCTTCTTCGGCTCCAGGGCGCTGGATGTGGTTTCGCCGGGCGCCGGTTTCACGTACTTGAACAGCCCGACCGAATAGCAGAAATTGCAATTCACACCCTTGGGATCCGTGTCCTTCCA
>CALEMO010000162.1 GCA_937910825.1 uncultured Solirubrobacterales bacterium
AAAGCTAATGCGAGCTGCGTGGGAAAGAATCTCAGCGGCCAGAACCTGCAGGGCGCAAACCTGCGCCGCGCGAACCTGCGGGGCGCTGTTCTGCGTCGCGGCGCGCTGCACCACATCAACCTACGCAAAGCTGACCTACGCAAGGCCGACCTTCGCTACGCCGACCTACGCAAAGCTGACCTGCGTGGAGCTGACCTACGAGGAGCAAAACTACGAGGCGCAAAGCTCCACTACTACAGCGCACGAAAGAAAAAGGGCGCGCGCACATCAGCGAATCCGTCCTGCTATCCAAACTGTCAGGGCGCGGACCTGACCAACGCGAACCTGTACAACGCGAACCTGTACAACGCGAACCTGACCAACGCGAACCTGACCGGCGCGAACCTGATCTTCGCGAACCTGGTTATCGCGAACCTGACCGGCGCGAACCTGACCGGCGCGGACCTGACCTACGCGACCCTGATGCACGCGATCCTGACCAACGCGATCCTGACCAACGCGAACCTGACCTACGCGAACCTGACCGGCGCGACCGGCTGCTCCACCGCCGTGCCCACCGGGACCCTCGACGGCAAAGGCTGCGCCAACTAGCACCAACTCTGTGGAGCGGCCTTTTTTATCTGGAAACGCCGTAACGGTCTCCGCGAAGAGATTCAATCGGCTGTTGACGACGAGGACACCGCAAAGATTATTCGCGACACTGTCCGTGGATCAGAAGATGCTGACTAAAAAGAGTGCAGGCAGATCACAGGAGCGCCAAACGACTCAAGAGTTTCGCGGCCGGGCAAGTCATTGATCTCGAAGGCGAATGAAAAGCCAACCAGCTCGGCACCGATCTTTTCGATCAAATGAGCCGCCGCCAAAGCGGTTCCACCAGTAGCAAGCAAATCATCGTGAAAAAGAACCCGACTTTTTTCAGGGACAAGATCGTGAGCAAGCTCAATCGTATCTTGTCCGTATTCGAGGTCGTAAGAATGAGAATGAAAATCAGGTGGAGTTTTGCCGGGCTTGCGAACCGGAACAAATCCAGCATTAAAGCGATCGGCTAGTCCGGGGCCAAGAACAAATCCGCGTGCTTCGGCTCCGACAACATAATCAACAAGATCGGTCTTGTCTCTTGTCTGGGCGAAAAGCAGGTCAATCATTTCGCCCCAGGCTCCGGGCTGGGCCAAAAGGGGGCTCCAATCCTTGAAGTCGACTCCTTTTTTCGGCCAGTCTGGAACCGAACGGACATCGCGATCAAAATCAATTGGACTCATTCGGTCACCTCGGGGACGATTTCGGCAAGAGAAATATAGCCGAGCACGGCTCAGTCCCTGACGCCGATCTCAACTAGCCGCCGCAGGACCACTCTGGAGCTAGTGCCACTCTGGTCGTCCGACGGCTACTCCATACCGACGGTGATGGTCGCGGAGGGCGCAACTTCTATGCGAGAACGCTTTTCTTCTACCAGGCGACGCTGAACACACCTGCGATGGCACTCGAAACCATCGGTGTCGGCTCCCAGTATGCGCTCGCCGAACGAGACGCCTCCGGCGAGTACCTGAGTGGAAGCAATGCCTACCGGCTCAGGCTCCCCGCTGATGTCCCGGCGAAGGATTTCTGGTCGCTGATCGCCTACGACCCCCAGGCCCGCTCGGAGCTGCAGACTGGCCAGCCGTTTGCGAGCCGAAACAGTGAAAGCAACCTTGAAGAACTCGCCCAGAACGACGACTGCTCGATTGACCTCACGTTTGGACCTGAGCCGCCGAGCGAGCGTCAGGGCAACTGGATCGAGACCGTTCCCGGCAAGACCCGACGCCACGGAAGCCGCCTCCGGACGAGCCGGCCCCACAGCTGGGGCAGTTATCAACCGCGCTCAGCTCCGCGCGTGCGGGAACCCGGGAGCCCGCCCCTGGAAGGAGAGGATCTTCGAGTTCTGGATCTCGCCGTCGCGGATCTCGATCGCGCGCGCTATCACCTCGTCGGTGAGCCAGCTCCCAGGCCCCTCCATCACCGTGCGCAGATGGGGCATGAGCGCGAGGCTGATCTCCCAGGTCGCCGAATCCCAGAGGAAGCTCGGGCTGTGGTCGACGGCGTAGTAGGTGAGACCGTCGCCGACGATGAAGGTCGGGTCGTCGAACGACGTCGGTCGCGCCCATTCGAACCCCATGCCCTCGTCGCAGGAGACGTCTATGAAGAGGCTGCCGGTGGAAAACAGGGGCAGCTCGTCATTCGTAACGAGCGTGAGCGGGGCGTCGGTGTCCTGGAAAACGCAGTTGACGATCACGTCGTGGCCGGCAAGGAACTCTTCGACCGACTCGTTGCGGCCGTCGAGTTCGAGCGTGTCGCCGGGGCGATCGGGGTTCTGCTCGAAGGAAATCATTTGAACCGAGTGGATCGGAGAGGCGACAGCGGCGACCTCGCGCTGGGTCAGGACCGAGACATCCTGCACACCGAGTGCCGACAGCGCCGTCACCGCGCCGCGCCCGGTCGCCCCGAAGCCAACCACGCAGGCCCGCAGCGGGCGCCCGTACTTGCCGGTGACCCCGGCCAGCTGCAGCGCGTGCAGAACCGAGCAGTAGCCGGCGAGCTCGTTGTTCATGTGGAAGACGTGCAGATCGAAGGTGCCGCCGGAGCTCCAGTGGTTCATCGCCTCCCAGGCGATGATCGTCGCCCGGCGGTCGATCGCCGCCTGGGTCAGCGCCTCGTCCTGGACGCAGTGAGGCCAGCCCCAGAGCACCTGGCCCTCCCGCATCTCCGCGACGTCGGCCACCAGCGGCTTCGACTGGAGCAGCACGTCGCACTCGGCGACGAGCTCCTCGTGGCTGCGATGGCCGCCGACGAGCGGGGCGAGGTCGGCGTCGCCAAATCCGAAGCGGTTGCCGTAGCCGTGCTCGAGGTAGATACGCTCGCGCAGGGACTGATCGATGTCAATGAAGTGGCGCGGATGAAGAGGGAGCCGTCTTTCGTTCTGCTTGCGGGAGCCGGCGAAGACTCCGAGTGAGAGGTATTCCATGCGTCCGCGCAACGTTACAACCCGGCGGCCTTGAGCCGGGGCCGCGCGCTCATGGAGCGAGACGGACCAGGGGACAGCGAGCGCGGCAACAAGCACCTAGCTCTCCTGCGACAGGCAGCCAGTCCTGGATTGACCCTCCCTGCTACGCCCGGTCAACGGATGGCCGAAAGTGTCTTGCAGAGATTCGCCTTGCCGTCGATAGAACTCGGGTGTCAGCAGGGTGTCAACACGAGCCACGGCTACGGCCCGAACTGAGTCTGGCCCAAAGTCCCCATATTTGCCCCATTTGCCGGACTTTCCAGTGCCAGACCGCACCAGCCCGAACTGCCCTCCTGCGATCATAATCCGCGTGTCGGGGGTTCAAGTCCCTCCCCGGTACTTCTGGAAGCCCTGCTGAAGCGGGGTTTTCTGCTGTTTGGGGTCCGGTCACGGTCACCGACGCACTCACGCGAAACCCAGCAGCGATAGCCGTACTGCATGCCGTCAACGACGGTGGCCCGCACGCAGCCGCTGGTGGTGGTGGCCCCGCAAACGACCAGGGTGTCGATGCTCTCCCAAGCGGTCATCCAGGAAGCCAAGCGAGCCGGCGATGCCCGTTTCGCCGTCGAAACCGGGGCCTTCAGCACCCTCGGTCGCTAAGCCGCGACCTCACCCCTCGTAGGGGATTCGGGCGGCTTGGTGCAGTTCGCCGATCTCCGACCACTCGTCGCGGCCCAGGCGCGCCAACGGCCCAAGTCGCCTGATCTCGGGATGCCCACCCTCAAAGGCTTTCTCGTCAACAGCGATCGCGACAACCCGGCCGAAGACCACCACTGAATGCTCAAATTCAACGCTGCGCTCGGTCAGGCATTCGATCGCAGCGGGCGAGCCAGCCACTCGCGCCGGCTTGACCAGTGAAGAGTCTTCACGCTCGATACCGATCTGGCTGAATTCGTCAACCTCAGGCGGGAAATTGGTACCGCTGGCATTGATCTGCTTGAACATCTGCCGGTTAGCCAGGCTGATTACGAATTCTCCGGTTTCGATCGCATTGCGCAGCGAGTCATTGCGGCCGATCGAGGTGAACTGGACGATTGGCGGCAGCTGACTGGCTACGGTAAAGAAGGAATGCGGGGCGAGGTTGGCAACGCCGTCCACTGAGAGAGTCGAGACCCAGGCGATCGGCCGTGGTACGACGACCGCCTTGAGCAGGGCGACGAAAGATCCCGGATCGCAATCGTCTGCTGTCTGCACCCGGCGCACAGAACCACTTATACCGATCTTTGGCGATCGCAGCCAGCTCAGAACCCGGCAGGCCCCCAGCCGTAAATGACTTTGTCCTTGCTGTCGAAGATCACTTTGTTTTTACGACCACCCTCACCAGTGGTCACTGTGTCCCGATATCCGTTTTTGCTGTTGAGGACGTCTATTCCGTCACGGCCGAGCAGGCTGCGCTTCCGGCCCTGAGTGGGTTTCTTCGGCCCCAGGATCAGCACGTCGTCGTATTTGCTGCCTTCGAGGCTCTCGATATCGTCGTCAATCTTCAGCTGCCGGCTGCAGTTTCCGGTGACGTGGCTGGCATAGCCTTTGCCGAGGTCGGCCCTGACCCCGCGCGGGGCACCGGTAAAGACGATGTTGTCATTGCCACCGCCACCACTGACCTCACCCCCTTCACAGGGTGCCTGGGCGTGGATTACGTCAGAGGCGCCGTCGCCGAAGGCACTGCCTCCCGAAGGCACCCAGATCTGATCGAGGTTGTCGCCGCCCCTGATCACCGTTCCGTCGGCGTTGTCCTCGGTCCTGATTACGTCCTTGGTGGGACCTCCGATCAACCTGTTGGCCCCGCTGCCTCCGTTTATCGTGGTCGTCACGAATGAAGGAACGCTGTCAGTGACCTTGATCGAGTCAGCTCCGTCATTGCCGTAAATCAACATGCCGTTGAGGTTGTTGAAGTCGGCCTCACAGGAAACCTGACCTGATTTCTCCGTGGTTTCGCAGAGTCCTGAAACCAGGGCATCTGTATCAATGTCGATCAGATAACGACCCGCATTCCAGCCAACATCGATCTGATCGGCGAAACGACTGCCAAAGACGGTCAGGACCCCCGAGATACCGATCTCAACCTGGACCCTGGCCTGGCTGCCTCCACCGGGCGAATCTTCGTTGCAGAAATAGTCGTAACGAAAGCCCGAGCATTCATTTTCCCCAAGGCCGCCGTCGCCGCTGTCGTCATCGGAGATCTGACCAATCAGTTCGTCGTCGCCCATCCCCCCGCTGATTTCGTTGCTCACCCCGGGTTCCCCGGTGATCGTGTCATCGAAGGAAGATCCAATTACATCTTCAATGTTCGTCACCGTCTGAGCGCCGACGCCGCCGACTTCACCGCTTTCGAGGTCGACCCTGACCCCGGAATAATTGCGATTGCCGGATGGCGAATGTGTTGCCCACGAGACCGCATCCTTGCCGGGGCCGCCATCCATGGTGACCCGGCCGGCCGAGGCGGCGACGATCAGATCATCCCCATCGCCCATATTTATCTTGACGATGCCCGAATGGACGATTGCGGTGTCGTCAAACTTACCGCCGTTGAGCCAGTCGTCACCGGCGCCTCCGTCGAGCAGCAGCGGACCATTTGCGGGAGTGCGGTCGCCGTTGAGACGGTCATTGCCGCGCTCACCAAAGAGCTTCTCCGGATTGCCGGAGGCGGTTTGCCCACCATTTGAGTAGATGAAGTCACTGCCGTTGCCGCCATGAACGTTCGAAACCGAATCACCAAGCGAGTAAATGCGATCGGTACCGGCCAATCCGAGCAGCATATTGCCCTCGCCCGAATAGTCATAAATGCGATCGTTGCCGCCCTTGCCGCGAACCGTGTCGCGATCGGATGCACCCGCCGGGTTGTCCTTCGGCGAGGCGTAAATGAAGTCATGGCCCTTCGATCCAAGGATCAGGTCATCCCCGAGCCCGGCCCGGACGATGCTGTAGGAGCTCTTGGCGATCTCAATGCGATCGTTGCCGGCGCCGGTGCTGGTCTTGCTCCTGCCCTTGCCTGCTTTGACTATCTGGATCCCCTCATCAGCGCAGATCGTGCTGTAGGGCTTGCCGATCACCGTGACTTTGTTGCCGGCGATCCAGGCGACGTCCTTGAAGCTCAGCTTGACCTTCTTGCTGTCGCCTTTTACGACCCGGTTTATCTTCTTGCCGAAGCACTTCGAAGGCACAGCCTGAGCTGCTCCTGCTCCGATGAACATCGCAGCCGTAAGGACCACAGGGATCGACAAAGAGGCCAGACTTATGCGTGACTTCACCATGAAACGCAAACTCCTGTGACTCTCGAGGTTTTATGGAGCCGCGCAGACGGCCATCCTGCTCATTCCAACACCGCCAGCCCTCGTTTGTTGCGGAGCGGTCGCGAATAAGTTCGGCCTCCCGGGTGCCGAGCTTGCCACAACTCTAGACAGGGCTATGTCAGCTCAAGAAGAATCCCTGGTTTCTACAACTACGACCACTGGGAAAGCGAACGAGTGGCAGAGGGGTCAGCCACAGTTGCGCTGACCATGGCAGAGCATCTGGGTCACCGAATCCGCTTCAACACGACCGCCAACACAGTTGAAATCGGATCGGCGGGCTATCGCGTTATCACCGAGCCGGGGGAACGATTCGAAAGCGATGCCATTGTCTGCGCGCTACCGGCCGGATCGCTTCGTCGCCTGCGGATGAGCGGAGTCTAAAGCGAGCGAGTCAAATCTTTGCGGCGCCAACGCCACGCTCTGGTCTCGAAGGTGGTATTCGCATACCCCGACTCCTTCTGGGAAGACCAGGGTCAAAATGGCTGCTCCTATGCCGAGGCCTGCTACATGGGCGGAACCTGGCCCCAGCGTGAGGGCATGGTCTCGGCACTGGTTCCGCCGGAGCTATTCGCCCCGATGCCGGCGACAGCGCCCGGCCTGCTCCAAAATGAACCGATTAATGAGGCTGCTGCAATCTTCGGTGAGCAAGCCCGTCGACCCGAAGCATTCTTTCTATGCCACCGGTGCATCGACCCGCTGACCGAGGGCTAGATCACAGCCTGGCGGCCCGGCGATGTCATGACTGTTGGTCCGCTTCACGGAACTCACGAACCACCCTTTTTTGTGGCCGGATCCGATCAGTGGGTTTGGGGCTACATGGAGCGAGCCGTGCGCACGGCCTCACTGCCGCCAAGGCGGCCCTCGGCGCCGGTTGATGTTGCCGTGACCCGGTTGACCTAAAACCTGACAAAGGTCCAACTTGGCTTGCCGCGAAGTCTGTCCCTTGACGCCCGGACCGAGAGCTTCCAGCGACCTTTACTAAGCCGCGTCGAGCACCGCAGCCGGGCTTTGCTCAAGGGCTGAATCGAGTCACAGTTCACGCTGCGCCGTTTCTTGCCGCGAACGGCTAAAAGTGAATAAGTGAGTCGTCCGACCGGCCTGATCAGCACCCGCACACGGTTTTTGCGGCGATCGAACCGCCAGTTCACATTTGGCCGGTTGGGTCTGTCCAATGAACCCGGTTTGTTTGATGGAGGAGGTTCCGGCGCCGAACCCGTATCGGTGCCGCCACCGCTGCCAGGCTCATAGCCGGGGGAGCCACGCTCCATCAGGCCACCGAGCAGGCTCATCTTTGCCGGGTTGATTGTCCTCCAGTCATCGTTCAGGACCCCGCCCGTATCGCCGGAATTGGGGTTCCATGCCCAGAAGGTCCAGCTCATTCCCTGCTCGGTGAGATAATCGGCGAACTGGCGGATCCAGCGACCTTCGACCGTATCTGGCCCGACATTCTTTGCTCCGAATTCGCCGACCAGAATCGGTGCTGTGCCGGCCTCATGGATGTAGCCAAAACCCTTTTGCCAACGGTCGGCCAGAATCGAAGCCATCTCGGGCGAGGAAAACCAGGGCTGCTCGAATACACCAGGGCCATACTCATGCGGCGAGTAGACCAGCTGGTTTGCGCGGTTCAGCTCAACCGGGTTGTTTCGCACCCCTTCCAGGTTGCCGCCCCACCAGTGACGGTCAAGCTGCGAAGGGCCGGCTACCGGCCCTTCGATTCCTTCGACGACGATCAGCCAGTCGGGTGCATTGCTGAGCACGGCATTACCGGCCCGCTGAGCTGCCCGGCGCCAGTCATTGGCCGCCCCCGTACCCCAGGTGGCCTCGCCATGGGGTTCGTTCTTGAGATCTGCACCAATCACGTTGGCCTCTTTCGCATAGCGGCTGGAGAGGGCCTTCCAAGCGTTTACCCAGTCATTTTCTGAATAGCCGCCGACCCGATACCAGAGTGGACTCATGAAAGAATCGTCAGCCAGGGAATGGTTGTCGAGCAGGATCATCAGGCCCTGTCGCTCCGCCTCGGCGATGATTATGTCCATCACCTGCTGTGGGGTTTTGCCGGCCAGCTCCGCGTTGCGACCGCCGCCGTAGTCAATGCCGCTGGTGGTCGATGATTCCAGCGCTTCAATCGAAAACGGTAGCCGGATTGTATTAAATCCCTGAGACCGGATCTGGATCAGCATGTCCTTGTAGTCACGAGCCCAGAGTCCGTGCGGTGCGTGGGTTTCGGTCTCAAAACCAAACCAGTTGACCCCCTGGAGCACAACCTCCTTACCGGCTGAGTCGACGATCAAACTGCCCTGGGTCCTGAGCGGCATCACAACCGAGGCCTGCGAAACTGAGGCAACGCCGAGGCCGATAAACAGTGCCGCCAATGCCGCCGCAGCCATACGAAAGATTGATTCCCTGTTTTTGCCCATTACTGCTCCTTTGCTTTGTGGGACCATCGCTGCAGCCTCAAAGCTCATAACACCGACCTAAACCAGAGTTTCGGTGGGCCGCAGCAACCAGAGCTAGTCGTGTCGAAGATGGACCGGCTTTCGAGAAGCGTCGGAGACGTCAGTTCGCTGCTCGCATGGTTCTCGGAAGCCGAGAGAACCTTGGTCGCGCTTGATCTCGGTGTTGACACAACGACGCCCGGAGGTCGGCTCGTCGCTTCCGTTATGGCTTCGGTCGCCGCTTGGGAACTTGACGTAATTTCAAGCCCAACCAAGGAGCGTCTCCAAGCGGCCCGCGACGCCGGCCGCCCAATCAGCGGTCCTGCCGTGATCGACGACCCAGCCACACCACTGAATTTATGCGTATCTTGGGTTGGCTATTTCCGATATATTGGATCTATCAAAAGGTCCGACCCGAAACTTTCTCTAGTCTTGATGAACCTGACCTATCTGTCGGGAGCAGTCGGTCTCTTCGTCGGCTTCAACACCGTTCAGCAGGATGATCCGTCACTTACTTTTGCCGCCCTGGTTTTAGTCGGACTGTCCGGGCTGCTTTCTTTCCTTCGCCATTCTGTTTTTCACGAGTCCGACGCGAAGCGAATGGGCTGGGATATGGGCCGCAGGAACAACTTCCAGATAGAGGTCGGAATCGCCAACCTCGCCTGGGGCGTTCTGGCCGTTCTTGCTGTAGTACTCGATTGGGGACTGCGGGTCGAGGCTGCCTCGATCCTGGTGTTCGGCTTCTACATGGTAGGCGTCGGATTGATGGTGGCGACCGCGCCCGGCGATGGCGCCGCCAGGCCCTGGAAGAACGTCGCCATCGCCAGCGTCTTCGGAATCGCCACGGCAGTCCTGGGATTCCAGGGAATGTCTGCCTAGCGGTCCCAAACGACCGGCGGTCGGCGTAAATGACTTAGGCTTGGCTCCGGCAAAAACCGAGATGGGCAACGAGCGATGAACAGCAAAAGCCGCAATCCGCTGGCACCGACCACTGAGCAGATCGCCGATGGCGTCTGGCGCCACGCCGGTGACATCAGGCGGGGTATGAACGTCTACTTCGTCGCCGAGGAAGAAGGCCCGGGTGTTTTTGCCTTCGATACCGGTACCCGCGCGATGGCCGGAGGAATCCGGAAGGCGGCAGCGGAACTGGGTGGACTGAGGCGGGTGGTGCTCGGTCACAGCCACGTTGATCACCGGGGCTCGGCCGCCAAGCTCGGTGTACCGGTGTACTGCCACCCGGACGAAGTGGCCGACGCGGAGGGTGACGGCGGCGTCCATTACCAGCCTCTCGGCGAGGTTCCGGTCACCTACTCACGTTGGCTTTACCGGGTCGTCTACCCGATCTGGGACGCCGGCCCGGTGAAGATTTCAGGCACGCTTTCCGAAGGTGATCGCATCGCCGGATTCGAGGTTGTCCACTTCCCCGGCCATGCACCCGGGCAGATCGGCCTCTGGCGCGAGAGCGACCGGCTTTGCCTCAGCAGCGACACCATCTATTTGACGGACTCGATGCGACCACTCGGACACCACCCCGGCATCTATCCGCCCCACCCCGTCTTCGACCAGGATGCGGAGCAGACCCTGGAAAGTGTGCGCAAGCTGGCCGCACTCGAGCCGAGCAAGATTGCCCCGGGACACCTGGAGCCGCTACGTGGAGAGCGCGCCGAGCTGCGGGCCCGGCTGGAGGCTGCAGCAGACGAGCGCACCGGCTGGTAGTCGCCCGTGGCAACCGCGGGGCAAGGTCGAACCGACGCCCTGATCATCCGACTGGGGTCAGTCGCAGCGTAGACTCGGCACATCCAAGACGAGGAGGAGTTTCATGTCCGAACAGAACGGTGAACAGCTGAAGATCAGCGTGGTGAAGAACGGCCCCTACGTGGTCGAAGGCGTACCCGAAATCAAGGACGCTCGGGGAGAAGATGCCTCCAAGGATGGCAAGGTCTTTCTCTGCCGCTGCGGACGATCTTCAAATAAGCCCTTCTGCGACGGCACTCATTCCAAGGTCGACTTCGACGGAACCGAAACCGCTGACCAGGGCCCGACCTCGGAACGCCGCGATGCCTACGAAGGAGACGGCGTCACGATCCTTGACGACCGCACCGTCTGCGCCCACATCGGAGAATGCACGGACGGGCTGCCGGTCGTGTGGAAGTTGGGCGAAGAGCCCTGGATCGATCCAAAGGGAGCATCCGCGGAAGAGATAAAACGGGTTGTCTCGACCTGCCCCTCCGGAGCACTCACATATACCGAGCCCGGATCTACCGAGACGGTGGAGCAAGCGATGGATCCTGCGATCAAGGCGGCCGTAGACGGGCCATACATGCTGCGCGGTGGAATTCCCGTCTTCTCGGCTGACGGCGAAGGCTACGAAGTACGTGCCCGCCAAACGCTCTGCCGCTGCGGCGGCTCTTCGAACAAGCCGTTCTGCGACGGAACCCACTGGAAGGGGTTCAAGGACCCAGAAGAAGCGGAGAGACCAGCCGACTGACCGGCTGGCCCCCAGGGCTGCAGACAGAATGCGGTTGCGGTCAGGGTCGTGGTGGTGCCGCTGTAGCCGACTTCGCTGCCGAAAACCGAGTTGGGTGCGAGATCTGCGTTGGTCAGGGAACCAGAGGCCACCTTGGCCGAGCTCACGGCCGAATTCTGGGTCGATGTATTTGGGCAGGTTCCGGCCAGGTCGCCACTCGCCGGGCCAGTCAGTGGCCCGGCTGGGCCGGTCTGTCCAGGTATTCCCTGAGGGCGCAGAGTTCTGGGCAGTGGCTGCCCGTCGCGGTTCCAGCATCAATCCAACGACGGTGCTTTTCGAACCAGCGACGCGGTCGGCACAATCACCCTCAACCGTCCGGATCGCCTGAATACGGTCGTTCCCGGGCTGATCAATGGGCTCAATCAGGCTCTGGACGAGGCCGAGGGCGACGGCCCCTGGGACCCAACTTGGGACCTCAAATTCATGCGCCGCTACGTCGATACTTACATGAGGCTCTGGGGGTCACCCAAACCGGTGATCGTCCAGGTCCAGGGCTTCTGCCTGGGAGGCGGCTCCGACCTCGCGCTCTGCGCCGACCTGATCGTCTGTTCCGACGACTGCAGGATCGGCTATCCGCCCGCCCGGGTCTGGGGCTCTCCCACTACCGCGATGTGGACCTACCGCCTCGGTCTTGAGCGCTCGAAGCGGCTCCTGCTGACCGGGGATCCAATCGACGGCCCGACCGCTGTCATCTGGGGACTCGCCAGTGAGTCCGTGCCCGAGGACGAACTCGAAGCAGCGGGGGCCAAGCTCGCGTCGCGGGTTGCGAGGTTGCCTTCGAACCAGCTGATGATGGAGACCCTGGTCAACAGCGTCTACGAGCAGATGGGAATGACTACAACCCAGCTGATCGGGACTCTGCTCGACGGGACCGCGAGACATACGCCCGAAGGAACCGCTTTCTCCGAACGGGTAGTCGACGACCTGCCCGGGGCGATAGCCGATCGCGACGGGCCGTTCGGTGATTATGGTCAGGGCGAGCGCACGGCTTAGCAGCTTTGGCCGACCTATAGGTTAAAGTTCCCAGCATCGACTAGTGTTTCAATGTCTTCATCCGAGCGGCAAACTGCCGTTACACATTTCACTTGGGGAGCTTTCACTTGAGCGACAAACGGGGTAGCTATCTGGTCCTGACGGCGATGATTTTTGCCGTCGCGATGACCTTCATCGACCAGACGATCGTTTCGATTTCCGTACCGGAGATTCAGCAGGAGCTCAACCTTTCTTCGACCGGAGTCCAGTGGGTGATCAACGGGTATCTGCTCTCGCTGGCCGCGCTCTTCGCTTTTGGCGGAAAAGTCGCCGACGTGGTCGGCCGCCGGACCATGGTGGTCATCGGCATCCTCATCTTCGCCACCGCTTCCGCGCTCTGCGGGGCGACGCCGGCGACCGGCATCGCCGAGGCCTGGATCATCACCTTCAGAGTGATTCAGGGGGTTGGGGCGGCGCTGATGTTCCCCGCCGCCGTAGCGATCGTGATTTCGGCTTTCCCGATAGAGGGCCGGGGCAAAGCGATGGCACTTTTCTTCGGCATTACCGGCGCCCTGACCTCGATCGGTCCGATCGCTGGCGGCTACCTGACCGAGTGGACCTGGCGCTCGATCTTCTGGATCAACATCCCGGTCGCGATCATCGCTCTACTGCTGATCTGGAAGAGCCAGCCCGAGCAACACAAGCGTCCTCAGCCGATCGACTACCGGGGCGCAGTCTTGATCGCCCTCGGCATGGGGCTGTTGGTTCTAGGGCTCCAGCAGTCGGCTGTATGGGACTGGACTAGTCCGGCGACCTGGGTCTGCATCCTCGCCGGCCTCTCGATCCTCGCGGTCTTTGTGGTTACGGAAAGCAGGTCCGAAAATCCGCTGATCCGAATCCAGATCTTCAAGGACCGCGCCTTCGCGGTTGACTGCCTGATCCTCGGCCTGATGTCGATCGCTTTCGTCCCCCTGTTCCTCTTCGCCTCGATGTATTCCCAGATCTCGCTCGGCTGGCAGCCAGCCGAAGCGGGGCTGTACCTGCTGATCTTCTTCGGCGGCTTTGGGGTTGCCTCCCAGTGGGGTGGTCGCATCCTCGACGCGAAGGGCGCAAGACCCGCAATGATCATCGGCGGCGCGGTCGCGGCCGTCGGCTTCTATCTCTGGGCGCAGAAGATGACCGACATCGACGGCGGCGCCGGAGCACAGTGGCCCTTCATTGTGATGGCAGGCGCCGGCATCGGACTGATCCTCAGCCCGGCAAGCACCGACGCGATCAACCGGGCGCCGGCCACGAGCTACGGCGAAGCAACCGGCGTTACCCAGACTATTCGCAATTTCGGAGCCAGCTTCGGCCTGGCGGTGCTCGGTTCGATCCTGATCATCCAGAACCGGGTAAACCTCGAGAGTCTGATCGGAAACAAGGACAAAGCCGACGCGATCGCAGGCGCGGTCTCACAAAGCTCGGGCGCCGGCTCCGGTGCAGCCCCGAACCCGAAGATCCTGGACGACATAGCGACCGCATTCGCGCAGTCGTCGCAGACAATCTTTTACATCATGGCCGGGGTGATGGCGGTGTGTTTCGTCGTGGCAGTAATCTGGGCGCCCAAAGGCAAGATGGAAGAAGTCTTCCTCGACGAGGATGGAGGCGGGTCTACTTGAGAACGATCGAGAGCTTGATTCGCCCCCATGGAGGCGGCCGTCGACCGCTTCGCCTGACGCCTTGTTCCGGTTTCACGCGGTGAAATCGCCGCGGCCCGGCAAACCCTCGCCAGCGCTCCGGAACACCTGAAGAAGGAAACGCATCGAGGCCGCGTAGATTCCCGGCGATTCGCTCTCCCGAGGACCGGCGACATTCAGGCAGCCCCCGCCGCAGTGCTGTTCGACAAATGAAATGACCTGCGACCTGCCTGCCTCGACGCAAGGGTCCGCAGCCAGCAGCGGCCGGCCCAGGGAACTCGCCAACTCACGTGTAAATCGGGTTCCCGATGAATTCGCATCACCGGGCGAAAGCAGCAGGGTGGCGTCGGAGTCGCGCACGTTCCACTCGGTCCGTTGTCGGTATTCCCTGGAAGGTGTCTCCTCCAGGTCCGGGTAGCTAGCGAGCAATCCGGGTGGCCGGTTGTGGTCTTCGGCCCGTCCGCCCGCCGGAGACCAGTTGCCGGATAGGGCTCTCGGGCCAGCCTGAATGCCTGGCCCAGGGGCGCTCCGTGGCGCCCCCGGCTCACAACAGCACAGAATTCGGAACTCAGACCTTGTCGCACTTGAAAGAGACCCCCAGCCGCACTCAGAACTCGGAAATCTTTCCGTCGACTATGGTCACGTCTTCCCTCGTGACTTCGGCGATGCGGAGGTCGCGAACCGACTTGCCCACCGTCTCTACTGCGTTGCGGGCAGCCTGCTCCCACGAATCGGAACTGACGCCGACCACTTCCGTAACTCGGTACACGCTTTCTGCCATGGCAATCCTCCTCTGTTTCAGGTCGTCAAACGACGAACCTGTTTGTCCGCCAGATACCCGGCGGACGAAAGACTCAGGCGTTGAGACGGACCGGCAGCGTTCTGAGCTGGTTGATGAAGCCGGAGACCACGTACTTGGGATCGCCGTCTATCTGCATGTCCGGGTAGCGATCCAGGGTTTCTTCGAGCAGGATCCTCAGTTCAAGACGGGCCAGGGCAGTGCCCAGGCAATAGTGCCGCCCGCCGGCGCCGAAGGCCTGGTGCTCAGGGTTGCGGGTCACGTCAAAGCGGTCAGCGTCTTCGTAGACCGTCTCATCCCGATTCGAGGAGACGTACCACATGACTACTTTCTCGCCCTCTTTGATCGGCTTCCCGAGCAGCTCCGTGTCTTTGGTCGCCGTGCGGCGGAAGTGGGCAAAGGCCGGGTACATGCGAAGCGCTTCCTCGACCGTCGAAGGCACCAGCGACGGGTCGTCAAGAAGCAGCTTGCGCTGGCTCTCATCCTCCAGCAGGGCCCGCATCGCCGAGCAGTAGGTGGCTTTGGTGCTGTCGTTGCCGGCGGCCATCAGAAGGAAGAAGCCCATCACGATTTCGTGCTCTTCCAGCTTTTCCCCGTCGATCTCGGCGTGGACTAGCGTGCTGGTCAGATCGAGCGTGGGATTCTCGCGACGTTCGGCGATCAATTTCGCGCAGCGCTCGAACACCTCGGGAAAATCACGCTCCATGACCGTCTCGATGCCTTCCGGGTTGACCTCCGGGTCGTTGGCGCCGAGGATCGTATTCATCAGGCGGGCCCAGATCACGTCATCGCCGGGCGGCAGGCCCATGAAGCTGGCGATCACCCTGGCGACTACAGGCTGGGCGACGTCGTCAACCAGGTCGCAGGTTTCACGACCCTCCAGCTTGTCGAGGACGTCGCGGGTGATTCCGCGGATCTCATCCTCGTGCTCGGCAATTCGCTTGGGGGTGAAACCACGCTGAAACAGTGCCTTGATCCGGTCGTGCTTGGGCGGATCCATGGCGATGAACATCGCCCTCATCAGCTCAAGCGGAAATACTGCGTTCGAGGCGACGGTGATCCCGCCGAGCTCCGAGGAATAGGTCTGCCAGTCCTTGCTTACTTCCCGCACACCTTCGGCAGTGGTGACCGACCAGTAGCCAGCCTCCTCGGGGAACATCGGAATTTCCTTCGACCAGTGGACAGGGCATTCCGATCGCAATCTCTTGAAGAGCGCTTCGGGCGGACCTTCGGCCCACTGGTCATCGGTTAGAACTACGACGTCATCAAGCGAGGCACTGTCTTCTGGCGGCAAAACCATTCTCCAGTCGGTTGACTTAATAGTTTCACCATACATGCCCCAACCGAAAGCAGCCGGGCCGGACTCAAGCGGTCGAGCTGGATGCCGAAGTAATGCCCTTCCGGCCCGCCGCAGGCGCTAGGTTGGGGGGACAGATTTCGGCTTTCCGCTGACGCGGTAGGCCCACCACAGGCAACGACAACGGAGGAATACCAGAATGAGCAGCTCCACCGCCACTCAACTCGACCGAAT
>CALEMO010000163.1 GCA_937910825.1 uncultured Solirubrobacterales bacterium
TGGTCGAGGCTCCGTCAGATCTGACCCTCGCTGCCGCCCGCGGCGTTCACGGTGTCGAGGGCCGCTGCTTTGAGGTACACTCCCGCGTCGCTATGGCCGTACCAAAGAAAAGAACTTCACGGGCACGCCGTGACAAGCGCCGCGCCACCCACAAAGCCGCGAAGGCCCGGGTGAACCACTGCGTTAAATGCCACTCTCCCAGGCTGCCGCATCGCATATGCCCAAGCTGTGGCGACTACAACGGCCGGGAAGTTGTCGCACAGCGCAACCCTGCCGTCGGCGGCGCCGTTCCGGGCGAGTAGTTGCCTGAAGGCAGTTCCACCGTCGCACTCGACGGTTTCGGTGTGGAGAAGGGTTTCGACGTGCTCGTGGCGGGCGTGCGCAAGGCCGCTGCCGACGGGCTGAAGGTTCGTGTATTCGGTCCGGCCGCCGAACTCAGTCTGGTCAAAGTCGAGGGCGTCACGGTCGTTGATACCAGCGAATCGATAGGCAATGACCAGGACCCGGTGCCCGCCGTGCGTTCCCGGCCCGAGGCTTCGATCGTTCGGGCGGTCGACGACGTAAAGCAGGGCAATTCTTCAGCGGTCGTCAGCCTTGGCTCGACCGGAGCCACGATGGCGGCCGCGACTTTCGGTCTGCGACGCTCGCTCGGGGTGAAACGCCCGGCGCTGGCGGCACAGATTCCCTTGCCTGGCAGGTCGGTGCTGTTCCTTGACGTCGGCGCCAACCTCGACGTGCGCGCACAGCACCTGATCCAGTTCGCTTACCTCGGAGCATCTTTCTCCAGGTCGGTGCTCGGTGTCAGCAACCCTTCGGTCGGGCTGCTTTCGGTTGGTGAAGAGGCTGGAAAGGGAAGGAGCGATGTGGTCGAGGCCCATGCGGCGCTCAGCGATTCGGAGGAAATCGACTTCATCGGCAACGTTGAAGGCCGGGACATCCCGGCCGCCGTCGCCGATGTGATCGTCACCGACGGCTTTACGGGCAACATCGCCCTGAAGGCGATGGAAGGGGCATCCAGGCTGGTCGGCGATGCGATCACCAGCGCTGCGAGGAGCAACCTGCTCTCGGCTCTCGGCGGACTGATGATGAAGCCGGCCATGGGGGGACTCCGACGGGAACTTCACCCGGATACGACAGGTGGCGCGATCCTGCTTGGACTTAGAAATGTCACCGTCGTCGGCCATGGCAGTTCAGGTCCGGACGGGGTGGCAAACGCGATCAGACTTGCGGCCAGAGCAGCTGCGGTGGATGCGCCTTTCCTCACCGAGCAGATGCTCCACAGGGTGGGAGCTAATCGTGGCGCGATCGATTCCGGTGACCCGGCGTGATAGGAAACAGAGGATGAGTTCCGCAAACGGATTCACAGGAAACCGCGACGAAGTCATGGATCTGGTTCGCCGGCACCTCGTAAACGAACTGGAGCTTGATGCCGGTCAGATCGTCGAGACGGCACGGTTCAAGGAAGATTTTGACGCCGACTCGCTTGACCTTTACGAACTGGTCATGGAGCTTGAGGACCAGTACGGCATAGCGGTCTCCGAACAGGAGGCGGGCCAGATCGCCACAGTCGGAGATGCCGTTGACTTTGTCATGGCTAAAGCGGTCCGCTGAACCCCGTCCCGGACGGGATGAAGGAAAAGGCCTTTCCGGGCTGATCAACGGGCTGCCGGAAGAGAGGCGGCAGGCGGCGCTCACTCATTCCTCGTGGGCCGAGGACCGCGTCGGATCCTACGAACGGCTGGCCCTGCTCGGTGACAGCGTGCTCGGCCTTTCGATCGCCGACGAGCTGTACCGCACCCTGCCCGATCTCGATGCCGGCGAGCTCACGAAAATCCTCAATCAGGCGGTGAGCGGCCAGTCCTGCTCGGAGGTTGGACGCCAGATCGGGATTCCCGAAATGCTGCTCGAGGCGGACCCCGGCGCCGGGGACGGCAAGCAGGCGCCAGCCCGGCTGCTGCTTGAGGGGGAGCGTCCGCTGCCCGAGATCACCGAAGCGATGATCGGAAGCTGCTTTCTCCACTACGGATTCGAATTGACGGCCAAGGCCGTTATCGATGCTTTCTCCGGTCGGCTGCGCGATGTGCAGTCGGTCAGGACCGACTTCAAGTCAGCTCTTCAGGAGGCGGTGGCCCGGCGTGGTGACACCGTCGAATACGTAGTGATCGGCGCGAGTGGGCCGGCTCACCAGCGGGTATACGAAGTGGCCGTCAAGCTGGCCGGAGAAGAAATAGGCCGGGGCGCTGGTCGCAGCAAGAAAGCTGCAGGTCAGGCTGCAGCGGCGGCCGGGCTCGAATCAATCGGCGGTTGATGCCGCAAATTGCATGATTGGCCGCACCAGCGTCCGACCGGCAAGTCAGTTTTAAGGGCACATGTTTCTGCGTT
>CALEMO010000164.1 GCA_937910825.1 uncultured Solirubrobacterales bacterium
ACTGCCATCAGGCAATTTCGGGTCGGACCTGCCGACGACCTTGACCTTGACTTTGCCGCGGTAGGTGTTCTTGACCTTCTTGCCGCGCTTCTTGAACTTCTTGCCCTTGATCTCGACCTTGGGCTTCTTCGGTCCGGTGCGGTCCACCTTGACGCTGTCGAATGACTCGGAATACGGCGTCACCACAGTGCGCGGTTCCGAGATGTTGGTTCCCGGCAGGATCGTTGAATTCCTTACCCGGTAGCTGTGGGTGCCCTGGGGCTCCTTTTTGAAGTTCGCGGTGGAGCCTTCCACCGCCGGTGCGGCGTCAGTCCAATTCTCCCCACCGGACTTTGCCCGCTGGAGCTCGAACGTCGTATCCGGGCTTCCGTACCGACCCAGGTCAGACCGAAATTACCCTTGTTCTCCGGCTTGCCGGAAAGCACCGGCGCAGTCGGACGAATCTCGGCAAATTGGCGAGCCGACTCCTTCAGCCGCTCGACGTCCTCAGGCAGGATGAAGCCGTCCGGGGTCATCGCGTCTGAGGCTGCGTCGTACTTCGCCAGATAGTCCGCGAAATCGGTGTATAGACCACTCAATTGCTCCTGAGTGAGTGGCGTGCTCGACCCGAGCAGTCCACAGAAGGCGGAAAAGATCGGGCCTCCGGGGACGGCTGTGTTCGATCCGTCGTTCACTGCGGTCGGCACGGTAAGTGCCGGGTAACGGATACCACCCTTCGCGATGCCGAATTCATCCCTGGCCAGAGTGCTCGAGTCGACGTACTCTCCGCGCGGAGCGATCGGCGGTGCTTCGGCCGAATTGACCCACTTGACCAAAGCGTCGGTCGCCCGGTTGACCGTAAACGGCTGCTGGACCAGCGAAAGCGGGAACTTCTCGCAGGTGACGGTCAGCTCCGCGAAATCGCGGGTCAGAAGCGGGTTGATGTTGTCGAAAGCCATCCTCGGCAGGTGCGAGGCACCGGCGACTTCCCAGTGCCGGATCGACGAGGTGTCCGGGTAGTCCTCAACCGACTTCATGGTGCGGTTCTCGGTCTCGGTCAGGACCCGGATCACCTTTTCCGGGCGGTCCTCTCTCACCGAGGAGGTGCAGACCGTAAGCAGGTAGGCGTCGGAAATCTCGTGGATCGGATTGATCTCGTTGTGGTGCGTGGCCAAGCGCCCGCAGGACTGCGACTCGCCTGACGAAATGACCGTCTGCGCGTTGATCCCGCCGAGCGGGTCAACTCCGGTTCCCCCGCCCCGGATCGCCTTGAGGGCCGAAGAGAAGACTTCATAAGACAGCGCGTCGCTGTCGAGCCCGGGACCGGTCGGAACAGTGCCGTTGCCATTCACGGTCAACCCGGCGTACCTGGTGGGGTTGAAAGCCAGCAGCGAATTGACACCCGTGTTCTGGGCGGTCACACCGACGAACGTATATCCGTTCTTCATCAGGAACTCCGGATCGCCGAACCAGTTCCATTCGATGTCCTGCGTAGCGGTGACGTTGTTCCATTCGGCTACTACCGCGCCGTTCGCGTCGGCCGGAGAGGCCGGGCGCCGAACTACGATCCTCGTCTTGAAGGGATATGTGCCGTCCTCGTCGTTGCGGGTCGCGGTCGTCTCGAAACTCCCCGACGTATCGTAGGTGAAGCCGTCACCTTCGATGAAGAATTCTTCTTCGACATAGCCGTAGTGGTCGAGGTCCTTGTCGGTGGAGAGGAACGGGTACGAGTTCGCGTCCGCAGGAATCGGTCCGGTCACGTTCGGCGTCGGAACGTCGCCGAGCTCAGCGTTGGCCGGGGCAACCGCGATCAGGCCACCGATAACAGCCGCCAGAAGTGCAGCGAACACGCGTGGTGTCTTCAAGATCTTCCTTCTCCTTTACCTTTTCGGCCACCGGATCGCACTGCTGTGCTCCCTGTCTCCGGCCACCCCCGTACCGGGGAATTTATCAAAGCCATGGTCCCGACTCAAGTGCTTCGTGACTGTCAGACTTGAGCAATGAGCGAGAACGACGGCAAGCGCCCGATCGCGGTCTATGGTGCCACTGGCTACACCGGCAGGCTGATCGCGGCCGAGCTGGCTGCGACGGACCTTGATTTCGTCCTGGCCGGTCGCAACGCTGAAAAGCTGAAAGCGTTGGCCGAGGACCTCCAGGTCGACGTGCCGCTGCACGCGATCGTGACCGACGACGGCAAGGCGCTGAGGGAACTCTTCAGCGGCTGCTCGGCGGTGATCGCCTGCGCCGGACCTTTCTATCTCCACGGCGAGCCGATCCTCGCCGCTGCGGTCGATGCCGGCGCTCACTACCTTGATACGACCGGCGAGCAACCTTTCATACGATTGGCGCTCGAGACGTACGGACCCAGGGCTGCCGAATCGGGCACTGCGGTGCTTTCGGGCATGGGATTCGACTACGTGCCCGGAGACATGCTGGCCGCCCTGACCGCCGAAGGCATGGGGCCGCTGGAGACGATCCGGCTGGCCTACACGACCAGCTTCCAGCCGACTCGCGGCACGATGCTCTCGGCCCTGGAAATGTTCAAAGGCGGTGACCTCGAGTTCCGGAACGGAAAACTCACAGAGGCCTCACCGGCGATCGCCCGTGGCGAATTCGATTTCGGGCAGCAGCTCGGAACGAAGTCAATGACCCGCTACCCGGCCGGTGAGCAGATCACCGTACCCCGTCACGTAGATACGAAGCGGGTGGAGACGATGCTGAGCGCGGACTCGATCACCCCGGGACCGTTGGTCAGGATGACGCCGCTGATCATGCGGCCTGCAGCCGCCGCAATGAAGACGCCGCTCAAGTCGCTCACCGACAAGCTGGTGAGCCGGCTACCCGAAGGAGCATCGGCCGAAGATCGTGCATCGGCCACCTTCGTGGTCGCCTGCGAAGCAGTGGCAGTCGACGGTCGTCACAGGCGGGGGATCATCACCGGCAACGATGTCTACGGCCTGACCGCGGCCCTGCTCGTGGAAGCTGCGAAGCACGCCGTCGAAGGCAGGATCAGGGGCTCCGGTGGGCTGGCTCCTGCCGAAGCCTTCGACTCCGCCGCATTCCTCAGCCGCTTCGCCAGGTTCTCACTCGGCGTCTCAGTCGAGCCAGTCGCCGATCAGTGAATTGATGCGATCCGGATCTTCGAGGTGAAGGAAGTGGCCGACGCCGGGCACAGCCGCGAAGCTGCTGCCCGCGGGCAGGCGGTCGGCGTAGAGCTCGGCTATCTCCACCTGCGCACAACCGTCGCCTTGCCCGTGCAGGTAGAGCACCGGGGCCTGCGGATCCATCGCCACCAGCTCACCGATTCCCGAAAGAAGAGTATTTCGGTAGTAGCGCAGAGCAGCCCGGCGGCGGCCGGTACCCCGAAGCGCTTCGAAGACACGGGCGAGGTCCTCCCGCGCGTCGTAGCCGGGCGACCAGTCCCGCCAAAGCTTCGGAATCAGCCACCCGAGACTGCGCTCGGACTCCGGCAGCTGGTTGAAGAGGAAGTACCAGCTCATCCGAAGTTGCCTCGCAGCGATCGGCAGAGTGCCAACGGAGCGCAGGGGCTCGACCACAGCCGCCGGCGGTGGAACCGACATCGCGACATATCGTGCGAAGCGCTCGGGAGCAGTGGCGGTCACCTGCCAGGCAGCCACAGCACCCCAGTCATGGCCGACCAGCGCCGCTGATTCGTCCGCGCCGAGCGCCTCGTGCAGGTCGAGGATGTCGCCGGCCTGGTCCGATACGGCGTAGCGGTCATCCGGGGCCAGGTCACTGGGGCCGTAGCCACGGGTGAACGGCGCCACAGCCCGCCAGCCACGACCGGCCAGATACGGCCCCAGGTACCTCCAGGTCCAGGCGGTGTCCGGATAGCCGTGGACCAGAAGCGCAATGCGCGCATCCGGATCACCCCATGCGAGCGCACCGAATTTCATCGGCCCGGTGGAGAGGCCGATGCGTTCAGGCTGGATCATGGAGACAAGTACCTGACGGTGAATCGCCTAGAGCGTGCCTTTGCTTTCGTCGCCGAGCGGGACCGACTGGCCGAAGGTGATCGTCGGCGGACCGGCCAGCAGTTCGCCGGCAAGTTCACCGACCGCAGCCATATGAGGCCGCTGAAAGTGCTCGTCGAGGTCGGACTGTGACGCCCAACGTTCGACCAGAACCAGAACCTCGGGATCGTTGATATCTCGGTGAAGGGCATAGGCGATGCAGCCCGGTTCTTGATGGGTCTGCTCGATCACCGGCGTGAACCCGGCAATCACTTCGTCGACTCGACCCTCTTTCGCCCTGAACGTCGCAACCACCACGATTTCTGTCATGCGGGCAGCCTAGGCGAAATAAGGATTCAGGAACCGGCCAACGCTCCGGCGTAAACCTGCCAGGCGAGCGCCGTTTTCGCGACGAAGCTGAGCACGATGTAAGAGCGCTCGGCAAACAGCGGGTCGCCCCATCGGCCGACTCCCCGGTAGTGCAGCCACATGTTTATTGCGAAACCGTTGAACAGCACGAAGAGCGAAACGAAGATTCCATAGACGAATATCGGCACACCGGAACCTTCATTTCCGGCAAGCAGGAACTGGATCACGATCGCGATCCAGGGAACCGCTCCGAAAACACAGCCCCAGATGAACGGCGACCAGTCGATCTCCTCGCGATCGAGGTTGACCTTCTCCATGACGAGTCCGAAGACGATCATTGCCGCGTTGAATGCGAACAGGCACAGCAGAGCGATCACATCGCTCACCCCGGACAACATCGCGATCAGCACGACCATCAGGGAGGCGCTGATCGAGTACTCCCACCACCTCGCCGGATTGACCCCCCGGACGATGTTCGATTCGTACCAACGACGGGCAAAACTGCCGACCGCAAAGTGGTCCATCGCGGCAAGCCCGAGGAAGATCGCCACCATCACGTCGATCCGCAGGTCGAAGAGGGTGCTCATCCCGTATTGGCCGCGGCCCGGGGCGTCGGTCAGATACGAGCCGATGACCGGCAGACTGGCTGGCTTGGCGACGACCAGGATGACAACAACCTGCGCTGCAAAGAAGACGGCGGCGATCAGATTCAGTCGGCGAAGGCCTTTCAGCCGACTCTTCTGCTTATCCTGATTCTCGCTCAAATCTTCTCCCTCCGGGTCAACTGCATGTCCGGAGGGAGACTACCCGTGGGCCCGCCCGAATAACCGGCAGGCCGGTTCATCAGTTCGCTTTGACCCGGAATGCACCGCGCATCAACGGGTGGATCCGGCAGAAGAACGTATGTGTTCCGACCGGGAGGTCGGCCGGGGTCGTCCAGGTATCACGGTTCACGGTCGGCTCACCGCCGAGCCCGAGCTGACCCGAGTCGAACTGGAATTCGCCGTCCGGGATCGGATAAGCGATGCCGGTTGACCTGTTGCAGGGTGACTGGCAGGAAGTCAGCGAGTGCCAGGTCTCCGTGGCCTGATCGGCAGCGGAAAGTTTGAAAGTGAAGGATTCGCCCTTCTTGACAACCGGCGGCCTGCCTGCGGCACCGGGAAGCCGGAAGTCGCCGCCTCCTGCGCCCCAGGTGTATCCGCCGATCGTGAACGGTCCTCCGGAAGCCAGGCCGTCGGGCAGTTGTGCCGGATCCGGCAGGTCTGTGGCCTCACCACCGTGGTCGTCGTTCTCGGCGTAGTGGCCGTGGTTGAGCACGCCTTCTTGGTCGACCTTGGTCGAATAGGGGTT
>CALEMO010000165.1 GCA_937910825.1 uncultured Solirubrobacterales bacterium
GCCGGCGGACCTGATGGAACTCAAGGAAATGATTGAAAGCGCCCTTCCCGGAGCGACTGCGGCGGTGCTGGACGAGACCGGCACCGGCGATCACCTGATGGCCGAAGTCAAAGCGCCGCAGTTCGAAGGCCTTACGAGGATCAACCAGCACCGGCTGGTCAAGGCGGCAGTCCGGACCCGCTTCGACGACGGAACGATCCATGCCTTGACGATCAAGGTGATCGACTGATACGGCCGGGCTGGCCGATGTTCTAGGATCAGACAAATGGCTGATCAGGAACTCACAGAACGCGTCCAGGAATTGATTACCGGAAACCCGGTGCTGCTTTTCATGAAAGGCACGCCGTCCGAACCCCGCTGTGGTTTCTCGATGCGCACCGTGCAGGTGCTCGACCAGATGGGCGTCGAATACGGCGCAATCGACGTCCTGCCGGCCCTGCAGCCGCTTCGCGAGGTCACGACCGAGATTTCCGACTGGGAAACCTTCCCCCAGCTCTACGTGAATGGTGACCTGCTCGGTGGCGCCGACATCGTCGAAGAAATGTTCGCTTCAGGCGAGCTGGCCAAGTCGCTTGGAGTTGAACAGCCCGAAGCAGCAGCCGAGCCGGAGACACCGGCCAGCGTTCAGGACCTTCCCGCTCAGAGCCCGCCGCTGAAAATCGAAGGAAGCTGAGACCTAGACGGCCGCGGGCTCTTCTTCTTCGTCCTTCACCTGGAAGGACGAACCGCAGCCACAGGCGGCGACAACGTTCGGGTTGTTCACCTGGAAGCCGGCGCCGGTGAGACCTTCCACGTAGTCGACTTCGGATCCGAAGACGAACTGCATGCTGGTCTTGTCGACGATCACTGATACGCCCCGGTGTTCGAAAACGTGGTCCTCGTCGCTCTTTGCATCGAATGCCAGTGCGTACTGGAATCCGGAGCAGCCACCGCCGCGCACGGCCACACGGAGGGCCTGTACTTCGCCTTCCGGCGAATCGCCGATCAGCTCGGCGATCTTCTCGGCCGCGATCTCGGTAAGGGTAATTGCTGCGTCAGGTGACTCGGACATAACTAAAGGTTAGCGGTTGGGCCACTTATCCTCTACATACTCCTTAATCCGCTTCGAATCGTGGATGACTTCTTCCCCGTCAACCAGAACCGGAACCCGGCTCTGGCCGGTCAGCTCAACCACCTCGGGGCGCTTCTTCTTCGAAAAGGGAACCTTCCTGGATTCGAATTCAACTCCGGCGTTCTTCAATGCTTTCGCGGCAGAGCCGCATGAGCAGAGCGAGTTGGTCGGAGTCGGGCAGCGATAGAGAACCGGTTTGTCCACTGCTTAAACATACGGCTTCCGGGTGATGGTCCTCCAGACTGCCTCTGGTCTGATAGAACCGTGAAATGTCCACTGATCCCGCAGTCGCGCTGGTGACCGATTCAACGGCTTCGCTTACCGACGAGGACCGGGAGCGCCTCCAGATAGAGGTGGTGAACCTCTACGTGATCCTGAACGGTGAACAGCGACCGGAGAACGAGATCGATGACTTCCCCGGTTTCTACAAGGCGGTGCTGGACAGCCCGCAGCTGACCACCACTTCCCAGCCTTCGATCGGCGATTTCGTCGAGGTCTATGAGCCGATACTTGCCGAAGGCAAGGAAATCGTCTCGCTTCACATCTCCGCGGGAATTTCCGGCACCTGTGAGGCCGCCCGTCAGGCGGCCGAGCACCTCGAAGCCGAAGGCAAAGGCGGCGAGCGCATCACCGTGGTTGATTCCCGGACCACCGCTGGTAGCCTGGCGCTGACCCTGCTGGCCGCTGCGAACGCGATCAGCGAAGGCAAGTCGAGGGCCGAAGTCGTGCAGCAGGCAGAAACTGCCCGCGAGTCGGTTCAGACCTTGGCATGGTCGACACCCTCGAGTACCTGCGCAAGGGCGGCCGCATCGGCAGCGCCCAGGCCCTGATCGGCGGAGCACTCAAGATCAAGCCGATCATCACCCTGGAAGAAACGGTCAAGCCGTTCGACAAGGTACGGACCAAGGCGCGCGCCGTCAAGAGGCTCAGGGACATCGCGGTCGAAGTCGCCGCCCGCGGCGAGACGACCTGGACGGTCCAGCACAGTGCCGCGCCCGAGCTCGCAGCCGAGCTCGCCGCCCATTGCCGTGAGGTCTTTCAGTGCGAAGGCGCATTCCTCGACGAGATGTCAGCCGTCCTGGGAATCCACGCCGGCCCCGGGATGCTCGGGCTCGGAACCGTGCCGACCGAGCTGGTCGGATCCAAGTTTTGAACCTCGCGGTCACGGCGATCGGCCGGGACCGCCCCGGCATAGTCGCCGGCATCACCAGCGCCCTGCTTGAGGCCGGCGGCAATGTCGACGACTCCCAGATGTCGATCCTCCACGGCCACTTCGCGGTCATGCTGGTCGTTTCGGTGCCGGACGGGGCCTCGACCGAAGAACTATCGCTGCGCCTCGACGAAGTCGGCCGCGAATTCGGCCTTGGCGGCGTATCGGTCAGCGAAGTCACATCGCTCGAGCGCGGCGCCGGTCCCACCCACGTTCTGACCGTATACGGCGCCGACCGCCCCGGAATCGTCCACGACGTGGCTGAGCTGCTGGCCGCGCGCGACGTGAACATCACCGACCTGCGCACCCGGCGGACCGGTGACGCCGATTCCCCGCTCTACACCATGATGATGGAGCTCACCGTGACCGGCGGCCCTGAAGCACTGCGCCTGGCGCTCGAGGAACTCTCGGCCGAGAAGCAGGTCGAGGTCAACCTGAGCGACCTCGACACCGAAGCCATTTGAATTGGCGGTCCGGCAGGTCCTCACTTACCCGCACCCGATGCTCAAGCAGGCGGCGCGAGAGGCGGCACCCGACGAAATCGAAGCGGCGCTCACCGACCTGACTGACACGATGAATGCCCACGAGCGCTGCGTCGGCATCGCGGCGCCCCAGATCGGCATCCCCCTGAGGATCGCCCTGGTGGACATCTCGGAGCACCCGCACGGAGCCGATTCACATGGCCTGATCCAACTGGTGAACCCGGTGCTCAGGCAGGTATCCGAAGGCAGCAAAGTAAGCCGCGAAGGTTGCCTGAGCCTGCCGGACCTGACCGCGAATGTAAGGCGGCCGCGCAAGGCGAGCATCGAAACCGGCGGCCGGGATTACGAGGTCAGCGGCTTCGAAGCCAGATGCGTCCTCCACGAGATCGACCACCTCGACGGAATCCTCTTCCTCGATCGGGTCGCTTCGATCACCGACGACATCTTTCGCCGGGGCGCTTCCTAGCGGCGGCGCATGGCCAT
>CALEMO010000166.1 GCA_937910825.1 uncultured Solirubrobacterales bacterium
GTGACCTTCTTGCACTTACTTGACTTAGTTTTGACCAGATATTCACGGCATGCGCGCCAGCAGTTCTTCGCCCGCTGAGCTCTCTTTTCTCCGCTCGGCTCTCCTTCGCACAGAGAACAGTAGGCACTCCGCAGGGAGGAGCTCGTTGCCAGATTGTTGCCAGTTGTAATCCACTAAAAGATGATAAATGGCTCTATAAGCGGATAAGTTAGTACCGGGGGAGGGACTTGAACCCCCGACACGCGGATTATGATTCCGCTGCTCTAACCAGCTGAGCTACCCCGGCGGGGATGGTGAGTCTAGATGATCCGGGGGTATCAGTTCAGTCCTGGCTGATCGCGAAAGTGTTTCCGTCGGGATCACGGAACCAGGCGATGCGGCTGTCGTGAAGCTCGGCAATGCCGCGCTGGTCGGTGACCAGGCCCGGCTGCTCGTATCGCTTGAATTCGACGCCCGCTTTCTCCAGGGTATGCATCTCTGAATCGAGGTTGGAGACCTCCCAGGTGGCAATTGTGGCCTTGGCCGTGTCGGCGTTGCCGGATGACTCGTAAACGACCAGGTCGGTTGCTTCACCACAGGGGTAGACCAGCTCTTCGGTGCTGCTGCTGTCTGCCTGCTCCAGGCCGAGCGTGCCTTTGTAGAAATGGCGCGCCTCGTTGAGATCCCAGGCGGCAGCCACTGCGGATATCGGGCTGGTCCTGAGGCTCATCTACGGTCCCCTTCATTGCGGTCGTCCAGGACCGCGTGACGAAAAGCCGGTCTCAGTCGCTCTTTGAGGCTGGCTGCCGAGTCTTCGTAGGTGCCAGCCCTCGTGATCAGGATAACCGCGGTGGCGTCCCAGGTTGCGAGCTGGTCTTCGACCGCGAGCACCAGGTTCTCGTCGCCGACCTGGGCGCCGGTGTCGACCCCGGCCAGGGTCAGTGAAGCGACCGAGATCACCAAGTCCCTCTGGGCCTGCCGGCGCGCAGCTCTGAAATCGGTCGCCCAGCGATCAAGAAATGTGTTGGTGGCGGGCGTTAGCATTCGGATCTCCGTATCCGATCCCGCGGCGCCGAGCTCGATCTCGTCGGCGACAAGTTCGATGGTACGAGGATCCTCCACCGGAAACGTCGTGACCACAAGCAGCCGCCGCTTGAGCTCCGGGTGCTGCTTGGCCCCAATCGGGTCATGCGGATCCAGCCTCAGCGCGATCACGATCAGTCCGACCAGACTGAGCCCGGCCAGCATGATTCCAAAGCCAGGCCCGCCGATTGCGAACCCGATCGCGGCGGGCACGATCAGGGCGAGCAGGATCAGTGGCGGATGCCAGGACTTCACGAGGCCACGGTCTCAGGACTGGTTGAGCGCGAAAGTATTTCCATCCGGGTCGCGGAACCAGGCGACCTTCATGCCCTGATGGTTGAATATGTTGTTCTCGTCGGTGGGTGGGCCGTTCTCCCCGTCGTAGGACTCGAACTTGACTCCGCGCGACTTGAGATCGGCGATCTCCGCTTCAAGATCGGGGACCGCCCATCCGGCCTGGGTATGGCTCGACTTGCCCGCGTGATCAGGCGAGTGGTAGAGCACCAGAGCCGAGTCGCCGCCGCATTCGTACTGGGTCATCTCTTCGCCCCAGGCCTCCTTGATCCGGAGGCCGACTTTTTCTTCATAAAAGCTGCGGGCGGCTTCGAGGTCGGTCACTGCGACTGATGGACCGATTACGCAATCACTGAGGCTCATTTGACTCCTCTTTCTGGTTGATATCCGCTTACTCCCTGAACTGACCGTAGCGCCTCGGCTTTCCGATGTCCCGGATGCTTCTCTTGGAGAGGGATCGCCTGCGATAGTTCAGCCATGAACGAAGACCTGAAGAAAGCCGTCCACGCCGTCGTTCGAGACTGCCTGGGCGTAAGGCCGAACGAAGAAGTCCTGATCATCTGCAACCCGGCGACCTTGGCGCTCGGTGACGCGATGGGTGCCGAAGCGCAGGCGGTCGGCGCTGAATCGGTGCTCGCCGTGATGTCGGAGCGCGATTCACATGCCGGCGAGCCGCCGGCCATGCTCGCCGCGGCGATGATCAAGGCCGAAGTCGTGCTCGCGCCGACCATCCAGTCGCTTTCGCATACCGATGCACGCAAGCAGGCCAGCGAATCGGGTACCCGGATCGCCACCTTGCCGGGGGCGACCGAGCAGATGCTTGCCCGGGTGATGTCGGACGACATGGCCGAGCTGCGGCGGCGCGGCGGCCGGGTAGCGGAAATTCTCAATCGTGGCACCGAAGCCCGGATCACCTGCGACCACGGCAGCGACCTTCGGATCGGCCTCCATGGCCGGACCGCGATCCCGGATGCCGGAGAGCTCACCCATGAAGGCGCTTTCGGCAACCTGCCCTGCGGGGAGGGCTTCATCGCCCCGGCCACGGCTGAAGGCGTATTGATCGTCGACGGCTCGATTGCCGGGGTCGGACTTGTCTCGGATCCGGTGCGCCTGACGGTCAAGGACGGCCACCTGGTGGACGCGACCGGTCCTGAAGGGGCGGCGCTGATGGAGTTGCTGACCGTTCATGGTCCCGATGGCACCAACGTCGCCGAGCTGGGCATCGGAACCAATAGCAAGGCGATCCTGACCGGCAACATCCTCGAAGACGAGAAGATTTTCGGCACAGCCCATATTGCCTTCGGAGCCTCCGCGGCGATCGGCGGCAATGTCCAGGTGCCGGTTCATCTCGACGTGGTTTCGATGCGGCCCGAGGTCACGGTCGACGAAATCCCGATCGTGCTGGAAGGCAAGCTGCTGGTTTGACCCTGCTCGCCGTTCCCAACCTTTCCGAGGGCCGCGACTTTGCGGTGCTCGAGCGGCTGCAGCAGTCGATTGGCAGCGGCGTTGATCTGCTCGACCATCTTCTGAAAGTCTGCCTCTGCGCCGAGCGTCG
>CALEMO010000167.1 GCA_937910825.1 uncultured Solirubrobacterales bacterium
GAAAAGGGCGACTCCGACGACTCCGACGATTCTGACGACGACAGCGACGCCGATGAAGGCAGCACCGAATCCGACGGTGGAGAAGCCGAAGGCCGGCCGCGCCGGCGTCGTCGCCGTGGCCGCCGTGGGCGCGGCAGCCGTTCGAGCAACGACCTTGAAGCAACCTTCGACCACGGCGACGAGGGCTACGGCCTCTGGCTGGACCCTGCGGTTCAGGACATCGCCGCCTACAGCGAGAGCTGGGCCGGCGTCCGCGAAGTGACCGTTACCGTCGAGCAGGACCAGATCGTGATCCGCCGGGTAAGCACCGGCGAAGACGACACTGTGCAGGAAGACTGAACCCTACGGACCCAGGCCGACCGTGGTCTTGTCGCCACCTCCGCAGATGTCACATCCGATATCGGCCTGCACCCGAATTATTTCGTTGCCGCTGAATGAGCGGTCGAGCTTGCCTGATCCGGTCGATAGGCGCGAACGAATGCGGCTTGGACGTTATAGAAGTTCGGGTTACGCGAGCCGACCACAATCAGCCTTCTGCCCTGAAAAAAGCGCCATTGATCTCCTAGCGGCCCTTGCACCTGTATTTGGTGCTCAGGACTCCGGCATCGGCGAAACCCTTGTCCAGAGCACGACCGGGTCTAAGCATCGTGATTGCGATCGCACGTTTCCTCTTGCTGGGCCCTGACCTAAGGGGTGCTCGGTAGCCCACCGCAGCGATCCTCGCGTCGGGGGCAACGGACACGCCGGTCGCCTGCGCCTAAAGGTCGGGGTCTTCGTCGCCGAACGGCTTGACGACCCCGTCCCTGCCGAATCTCTTGTCGAGGTGACCCTTGCGGTTGAACTTGACCACACCGAAATTGTTCTCTAGTGCGAGCGAACCGACTGCTCCGACGATCTGACCGTTGCGCGTCTTGTCGAGCGATACGATCGCGGCTCCCGTATGTTAGCCCGGAAATGTCGAGGTCACCGAGGCTGATCCAGTCCCGCTGATTCCGAAGGCCAACAGCACAGCTGCGGACAAACTAAATGTGGCTGCTCTGCGAGTCTTTCGTCGACCAAGTGGATCCTTCCTCAGGCCGACATGCGTGGCGTGGACGATGCTTCGATAAACCCGCCGTAAGCCGAATGTTGCGCTTGCGGCTAGTCAGCGTCGAGCTGGATCTGGCGTCCTCCGGCGAAGTCTCCGGCTGCCTGCAGGTGTTGCCAGAAGGCGGCGTCGACCAGGTCCTGGAGGTCTGACATCGAGGGGTCGATCCCTCTCAGCTGCGAAGCCCAGTCGGTCCCGGCTCCGTAGAGGTCGGCCAGCTCGCTCGCGCTAAAGGTCGCGCCCAAGCGACGGCGCAGTTCTTCCCGTACCGGCACGGTCACTTGATCCCCGCGAAGCATCCCCTGAGCCTCCAGCTCACGAAGCCTCTCGATTCCGGCTTCCCATTGAAACAGTGCGTTCTCCAGTGGATAGGACAAGGAGCCGATCGTAGCGATTCAGCGTCAGCGCAGGCCGGGTATGGAATTCCCCCCGGGCGGCAACTGCGAGCAACCTTCGGGATCAAGACTTCCGTCGATCCGCCAGATGCCGATCGGGCCCGGACCGTTGATCCTCGATGTCGCCGGGTCACCTTCGATCCAGGCTTTTTCCGGTGAGGGGATCGGCTGCTCGTAGTCGTTGAAGTTGAGAAACGGCGAAGTGACCAGGAAGTCGAGATCGTTTTCGTTGACGGCCTCCCGGAACTGATCACACTGGCGGATCGCGTTGAAACCTCCGTTCGGTGCGTCCGCGCCGATGTAGGTGACTTCGTTTGAAAGGTCCTCGCCAAAGAATCCGTACTGCTTGAAGCCGGCGGTGGTTCCGGCGAGGCCGATCGTGCTGTCACTGAGGCCGTTGGCCCAGCGGTAGGGCTCGGCCAGCCCCGATTGAGGCTCGAAGTCCTGATACCGGGAATCGAAGTAGGTCGTCGAAAGTGGCCAGGAAAGCAGTAGTGCACCAACCCCCAGGCCGGTGACCACCACCAAGAAAGGCCGCCGGACCCGGGTCGCTGAATGAATGCGCTCCTTCGAGAGCCAAGCGACGGCCGGAAGTACAACTGCAAAGAAGGCGAAAGCCAGGCCGAAGGCCTTGCCTGGCTGCTGGTAGATCGCATCATCATGCCCTGCCAAA
>CALEMO010000168.1 GCA_937910825.1 uncultured Solirubrobacterales bacterium
GCGTTTCCCCGCAGGGTGAGCTGATCGCCCGGACCCGAAAGCTGCACATTCCGGTGACGGCCGGCTACTACGAAGACAAGTACTTCCGCCAGGGCGATACGGGATACCCGGTGGTCGAAGTCGAGGATGCGGCGTTCGGCTTCCCGACCTGCTGGGACCAGTGGTTTCCGGAACTGGCGCGGGCCTATTCGCTGGCCGGCGCGGAAGTGATCGTCTACCCGACGGCGATCGGCTCGGAGCCGGACCATCCCGACTTCGACACCCAGCCATTGTGGGAGCGGGTGATCGTCGGCAACGGCATCTCCAACGGAACTTTCATGGTGGCAGTCAACCGGATCGGTCACGAAGATCCGCTGACCTTCTACGGCTCCTCTTTCATCTCGGACCCCTACGGGCGGGTACTCGTCCAGGCCCCAAGGAATCGCCCTGCGGTTCTTGTGGCCGACCTCGATCTCGAGCAGCGCAAGGACTGGCTGGACCTGTTCCCGTTCCTGACGACGAGGCGCCCGGATACATACGGTCCGCTGGCCGAGGCCTGAGGCCCGATCCCTCCCAGAGTCGTCAGTTCGTGCGTCAGTCCCCGGACTCGGCGTAAACCTTGAGGCCCTCGGCGGCGTCCTTGGTCAGCCAGTCCTTGACTTTGTCCTGAACCGGACCCTTGATCAGCAGCCCGAGCATCCGGCCGGTATCCGCCTCAAGCGCATAGGTGGCCCGGGTACGACCGTCGCCCAGGTCCTCCAGAGACCAGGATCCGTTCAGCCACTTGAGGTCGCCATTCTTTTGTTCCCAGGTCATCCCGTCTTCAGGCTGGTATTCGAAGGCAAGGCGGGAAGTGACCTCCTTCACCTTGGCATCTGACTTGATCTCGACGAGTTGCGCTCGTCCGTCTCCGTCGCGGTCAATAACCTTGGCCGAGATCATCGCCTGCTGCCACTTCGGCGAGTTCTCGAGGTCAGCGATTATTTCGTAACAGCGCTTTTTCGGCGCCTCGATTTCGACCGTGCGTTCAGCCTTGAGTATTCCCATGTGGCAGATGCTACCCGGCTCGCCGGAGTCCCGGATTCCCTGTCCGTATCCTTAAGGTATGAGCGACCTGAGGCTCGAGGGCGTACACCACATCAGCTGCATCACCGGCAATGCCCGTGGCACTGTCGAGTTCTATGCCGGCCTGCTGGGGATGCGCCTGGTCAAGAAGACCGTGAACCAGGACGACCCGAGCGTTTACCACCTTTTCTTCGGAGATGAGAGCGGTAGTCCCGGCTTTGATCTGACGTTTTTCGAGTATGCGGGCGCCAGACCAGGCCGCGCCGGCGCCGGCATGATCCACAGGGTCCTCTGGAGACTGCCTTGCGCCAAGGCACTCGCATTCTGGCGTGAGCGCCTGGCCGCCGCCGGAGTCGAGTCGCAACTCGAAGGAGAGACACTGCGCTTCGCCGATCACGAAGGGCTGAACCACGAGTTCCTGGTCTATGAAGGCGCAGATGAGCCTCTGCTGCCTCTGCACAGCGAGGTTCCGCCCGAGTTTGCGATCCAGGGATTTGAGGGGGTGCGCGCCTATTCA
>CALEMO010000169.1 GCA_937910825.1 uncultured Solirubrobacterales bacterium
CCAGTTCTTCAACCGTGAGTTGTCCTGGCTCGACTTCAACCAGCGGGTTCTGGAGCTGGCCGAGGACGAATCGGTGCCGCTGATCGAGCGGGTGAAGTTCTGCGCGATCTACGCATCGAACCTGGATGAGTTCTTCATGGTTCGGGTGGCCGGGCTCTGGGATCAGGTCGATGCCGGGATCGATGCACGCGGGCCCGACGGTTTGTCCCCTCGCGAACAGATTCAGGCGATCCGCAGCCGGTCACTGGAACTCGACAGGCGGCTACGCAAATGCGTCGACGGCACACTGCGGCCAGACCTCTCACACAATGGGATAATGATCGCTTCGATCGAATCACTCTCGGCCGACGAGCGCGAGCACGTCGCCAGGCGATTCGCCGAACAGGTTTTTCCTACGCTCACCCCTCTGGTGATCGGTCTGGGCAGGCCCTTCCCGTACATCTCGAACCTTTCGTTGAGTCTCGCTGTCCTGCTGCGTGACCCCGAGACTTCCACCCAGGTGCTCGCACGGGTCAAGGTTCCGAAGGAATTGCTGGGGCGCTTCATCGATGTCGGAAGCGAAGACGAGCATGTGCTGGTTCCGCTCGAGGACGTGATCGCCGACAACCTGGAACTGCTTTTTCCCGGGGTTGACGTCGTCGACTACGGATACTTCAGGGTCACCCGCGACGCGGACTTCACGGTCAGCGACGAAGCCGACGACCTGCTCGAAGCCGTCCAGGCTGAAGTCCGCCGCCGGCGTTTCGGGGAAGTCGTCAGGCTCGAGCTGTCCGGGCACATGGAACCCGATCTGAAAGAGGCTTTGGTCGAGGTCCTGCGCCTCCAGGAAAACGAAGTCTTCGAGATCGGCGGCATGCTCGACCTCGCCGACCTCTGGGATGTAGTCAAGCTGCCGGGCCACAGCGAGCTGCGCGACCCTTCCTGGAACCCCGTCACGCAGCCGCGCCTGCAGGGGGAAGACGGGGAACCGGTCGACTTTTTTGCTGCGATCAGGCATTCGGATGTCATGGTTCATCACCCCTATGACTCATTTTCAACCTCGGTCGAGAGCTTCATCGCCCAGGCGGTCAAGGACCCTGATGTACTGGCAATCAAGCAGACGGTCTACCGGACGAGCGAGGACTCACCACTGGTCCAGGCCCTGATCAAGGCATCCGAGCGCGGCAAGCAGGTGGTCTGCATGCTTGAGCTGAAGGCGAGGTTCGACGAAGAGGCGAACATCGAGTGGGCCAAGCGCCTCGAAGAAGTGGGAGTACACGTCGTCTACGGCATTCCAGGGCTGAAGACCCACATCAAGGCCCTGCTGGTCGTCCGGCGTGAGGGCGATGCGGTCCGCAACTACGTCCATGTCGGCACCGGCAACTATCACTCGACCACGGCGCGTCTCTATACGGACTTCGGACTTTTCACCGCAGACCCCGAGATCGGCGCCGACGTATCCGAGATGTTCAACGTGCTCACCGGCTACGCCAAGCCGATCGAGTACCGGCGAGTGCTGGTTTCCCCGGATACGATGCGGACGAAAATCCTGGCTGAAATCGAAGATACGATCGAAGCCCACCGCAACGGGCAGGAGGCCCGGATTTCGATGAAGATGAATTCTCTGGTCGACCGGCGATGCATCGAGGCGTTGTACGAAGCTTCGATGGCCGGAGTCGAAGTGGAGTTGAACATCCGCGGTATCTGTTGCCTCAGGCCGGGCGTTCCGGGATTGTCCGAGAACATCAGAGTGGTTTCGATCGTCGGCAGTTTCCTCGAACATTCCCGGGTCTACGCTTTCCACAGGGGTTCCGACTGGCAGGTGCTGATCGGGTCAGCCGACCTGATGCCGCGCAACCTCGACAGCCGGGTCGAACTGGTCACGCCGATCGACGACGATTTCGCCCGCGATCAAGTACTCGACGTGCTGGAGCGCTGTTTTGCCGACAATTTGAATTCCTGGGTTCTCGACAGTTCCGGAAACTGGTCCCGACTCTCGCCGGAAGGTGGCGAAGAGCGCAATGTTCAGGAGGAACTGCGAGAGCGGCACAAGACCCTGGCGGCAACCACGGCTCCGCAGCTCTCATTTTCTCCCGAGTAGAGTCGGCGGGGCTCTGCTAGGTTGGCCGCGGCCATGCGCTTCTCTCTCCTGCCAAAAGACAGCACCTTCTTCGATCTCTTCAACGAAGGCGGTCGCAATACGGTGCGGGCCGCCACGATTCTTGACGAAATGATGGGTACCTGGCCCGACGACAAGGGACTCGCCAGGGAGATACTGCTCACCGAGCAGGAGGGCGATCGCCTGACCCACGACATCATCAAGCGCCTCAATTCCACTTTCGTAACTCCGATAGACCGTGAAGACATCTACGGGCTGGCGACCAAACTGGACGACGTGGTCGATTACATCGAGGAGGCCGCCGACTTCCTCGGTCTCTACAAGATCGAAGCCCCGATGTCACAGGCACTTGAATTGACCAGCATCCTGGTCGCCAGCTGCGAGCAACTGGCGGCGGGGCTTGAGAACCTGTCCAGCTTCAAGGATCTCGACAAGTACTGGATCGAGATCCACCGGCTTGAGAATGAAGGTGACCGTGTCTCCAGGGATGCGGTGGCGTCACTTTTTTCAGATGGAATCGACCCGATGGTCGTTATCCGCTGGAAGGACATTTTTGCTGTTCTGGAGAAAGCGATCGACGCAACCGAAACCGCGGCCCACATCCTCGAAGGCATTGTCATCAAGAACAGCTGAGGCGCTGTGGATCCGCACCTGATCCTCGTGATCGTCATTGTCACCGCACTGGCCTTCGATTTCACCAACGGCTTTCACGACACGGCAAACGTCGTCGCGACGTCGATTTCAACCGGTGCGGCCGTGATCATGGCTGCGTCCCATTTCGGCTTCCCGCTCTCGATCACCCACGTGATCAACGGCGGCATCATGGGTTCCGGAATCGCCAAGAGGCTCTCGGCGGTTCACTGGGGGGTGGCCGTCGGCGCATTGTCGACCCTGCTGACGATCTTCCTGATCAACGTCGGGATTTATCTGATGGTCGCCGGTTGAGCGGCGCCAGATAGGCTGGGCCTGTGAGAACGGTGCGCAACATGGCGATCATCGCCGCGCTCGCGGCCGGAGTCGCATTCCTGCCGCGCGGCGGCGACGTCGCCGAGGCTGTGCTCACGGCGATCACGATGACCTTCCTGGCGGCGATCAGCTACGCGCTTTACCAGGCTTACCGAGCCAATCACCTGACGATGCTGGCTCTACCGGATTCGCGCCGACTTGTGCTTTTCTCGGCGGTCGGGCTGGTGGTGCTCTTGATCGCGGGTACCGACAAGATGTTCTCGACCGGCCTCGGAACGCTCGCCTGGATTCTCCTGCTCGGCTCGGCCGGCGTCGCGGCCTGGCTGGTCGTCTCGGAAGCGAAGAACTACTGAACCGGCGACTGCTTTCCTGGAATCTGTTCCACGGTCGCGACTTTCCGCCGGCGCCGAGCCCGAAGCAAGCCGGCC
>CALEMO010000170.1 GCA_937910825.1 uncultured Solirubrobacterales bacterium
CATAATCGGGCGGTCTTCACGATCGCCGGCGAGGCGCCGGCAGTCGAGACGGCGCTGCTCAGCCTGGCCGCCGCGGCGATCAGGGAGATCGACATGGTTTCCTGGAGCGGTGTGCATCCGGCGATCGGTTCGATGGACGTTTGTCCGCTTGTCTGGATTGACGACGCCGGTCGCGAGCAAGCCGAAGAGGCGGCCCGCCGGCTGGGCGAGCAGTTTGGCGAGCTGGGCGTGCCGGTTTTCTTTTACGGCGGGCTGGCTCGCGATGAAGGCAGACGCGAGCGGGCCTTCTTTCGGGACGGCGGCCTCGACCGGCTCTGGCAGCGTTTGGCCTCGGGTGAGCTTGAGCCAGACTTCGGCCCGCAGCATCCCCATCCGGCCGCCGGAGGCTGGCTGGTCACCGCACGTCCACCTCTCGCCGCTTTCAACATTGAGCTTGAGACGGCCGATCTCGATATCGCCAGTGAGATCGCCGCGCAGATCCGGGAAACGGGCGGCGGCCTTTCCGGCGTGAGGGCGATCGGCCTGACTCTTTCGACCGGGCGCACCCAGGTATCGACCAATGTGCACGACCCGGCGGCGATGCCGCTTGCGCGAGTGGTGGAGGCTGTCAGGGACGGGGCGCAGAGCCGGGGGACGCACGCGGTTGATGCCGAGCTGGTGGGACTGCTGCCGGAGCTTGCCCTGGTCGATTACCCGGCGGATCTGCCAATCCGCGACTTCGATCCCGACTTCCACATCATCGAGCGGCGAATCAAACCGTGAGCCCAACCCGCATCCGGGTGCGCCGCGGGACCCGGGAACGGTAACTTTGCAGCGTGGCCCAGACCAAGAAGAAGCGTAACCGCAAGCGGCGTGGCACCCAGGCCGGAAACATCGACTCCCGCAAGAAGTCGCGTCCGCGTAACCGCCAGGACGCACGCAATCAGGCTAAGGCGGGCAGCCGCTCCAAGGGACCGCGCGCGGACAATCCGCCGACCTGGCGCAGCGCGATCATGCGCGGCGCCATCGCCTCGGTCGTATTCATCGCCCTGCTTGTCCTGCTCTTCGGGCGGGGACTGAACGAAGCTCTGCCGATCGGCCTGCTGATGCTGGTGTTCTACATCCCGGCCGGCTTCTACATGGATCGCATGATGTGGCGCCGCCGTGAGCGCGCCCGCATCCGCGGTGGCGGCAAGCGATAGGAATGGCCGACCTGCAGGTATTCGGCAGCACCGTCGGCCCGGTCGAGGAGAATTCGTTCCTGGCCTGGAAAGAGGGCGGTACCCAGGCAGTGATGTTCGATCCCGGCGACGAAGCGGAAAGACTGATGGCCCCGCTTGAGGAGCATGGCCTCAGCCTTGAAGCGATCCTGCTCACGCACTGCCACTTCGACCACATCGGTGCGGTCGCACCGGTTGCCCGGGCGACTGGCGCCCCGGTCTATTGCCCCGAACTAGAGGTTCAGATACTGGCCGACATCATGGCCTACGTTCCCTGGCCGGGTATCGGGCCGTACGAGTCCTACGCCGCTGAGCACACCGTCAGTGGCGGTGAGCACCTTTCAATGGCCGGGCTCGAGATCGACGTGCTCTTCACTCCTGGGCATAGCCCCGGACACGTCACCTATTCCCTGCCTGAAGACGGCGTGATCTTTTCCGGCGACGTACTTTTCCAGAACTCGGTCGGACGGGTCGACCTGCCAGGCGGCGACTGGGACACTTTGCTCAAGTCGATCACGATGCTGGTCGGATCGCACCCGCCGGAGACCACTGTCTTTGCCGGACACATGGGCAATACCACGATCGCTGCAGAACTGGCCAGCAACCCTTTCCTCGCTGAAATTACGGACTGAAATGCCACCGAAGTTCAAGGCACCCCGAGGTACATTTGACGTATTGCCAGAGCAGGCGGCCCAGCGCGAACGGCTGCTGCGGGCCGCCCACGAGATCTGCGGGCGCTCGGGCTATAAGAACATCGCTACGCCCAGCTTTGAAGACACCGCATTGTTCGAGCGCGGAGTCGGCGAGTCGACCGACATCGTGCGCAAAGAGATGTTCACTTTCGAGGACAAGGGCGGACGCAGCCTGACCCTGCGGCCGGAAGGTACCGCCCCGATCTGCAGGGCCTACGTCGAACACGGCATGCACAAGCTGGCGCAGCCGGTGAAGCTGTCCTACTCCGGTCCGTTTTTCCGTCATGAGCGGCCGCAGGCAGGTCGCTACAGGCAGTTCCACCAGATCGGCGCCGAGGCGATCGGGTCGGATTCTCCGCTGGCCGACGTTGAAGTGATCACCCTGCTGAGCGACCTGCTGGAAGAGATGGGGGTGCCGGGGGTCGAACTTCGACTCGGCAGTTTGGGATCACTCGAAGCCCGGGCCGCATACCTCGACGAGCTGAAGGCCCACCTGCGTTCGCGCTCGGACGAGCTGTCCGAAGATGTGAGCGAGCGGATCGAGATCAATCCGCTGAGGGCGTTTGATTCCGAGCACCCTGGGACGCAGGCGGTGATGGAGGATGCGCCGCAGCTGCTCGACCACCTCGATCAGGCAGATTCTGAACATTTCGAAGAAGTCAGGCAGCTGCTCTCGGCCGCTTCGGTCGAATTCGTGATCGACCCGGCCCTGGTCCGCGGGCTCGACTACTACACAAGAACGATCTTTTCTTTCGTCTGCGACCAGCTCGGGGCCCAGTCCGAGATTGGCGGCGGCGGCCGCTACGACGGACTGATCGCGCAGCTCGGCGGACCGGATACACCGGCGGTCGGCTGGGCAGCGGGCATCGAGCGGATCCTGCTCGCCCTGGACGAAGAAGTCGAAGTCCCGGCGGGAGATCTTTTCATCGCCGTCGAATCGGCCGATCAGAATTCGAAAGCCGTCGCCCTCGCTGCGGAATTGAGACATCACGGCCTGGTGGTCGAGATCGATCTCGCCGGCCGCAGCATGAAAGGCCAGCTCAAGCACGCCGACCGGATCAGCGCCGCCCACGTTTTGACCCTTAGCAACGACGGAGCGGCCAGCCTTCGCAACCGCGCGAGCAATGAAATCAGGGACGTCCAGCCCGCCGACGTGCTTGACCTGATTCGGCCCTGAACGGTTGACGCGGGCCCGCCTTGGACGTGCGATCAGAGTCCGGGAAACGCAGCAAAGGTGCGGGGTCCAATGAGGCGCTTTTTTTGGGATGATCGTTCTGGCGATCGGTCTTGTGGTGGTGCCTCGGCGGGAGCCTTGACCATCGGCGTTGATACGACTGATGACGACTACGGAGGGGCGCCTGCGAACTGTCCCTTCGTGAAGCGATCACCGCCGCGCAGACAAACGCCGCCTTCGGTGGCTGTCCTGCCGGCTCGGGCGGCGATGTGGTCAGCCTGCCCGCCGGCACCTACAAAATCACCCGGCCGGGCGCCGAAGAGGATGGCAACGTCACCGGTGACTTCGACCTCACCGGTCTCAATTCCCTGACGATCGAGCCCGCGGATGGCAACACCAAAGTTGTGGTCAACAGCACCGTCTCGGGCAATTCCGCCGACGGCAACGGCGGCCAGACTCCCACCCACGCGCTGCTCGAAGGCAGCCCGGCGATCGGTACAGGCGGAACAACTGGGCTCGATGCCTGTCCGGCAACTGATCCGGCGGGTCGCGAGCGACCGGCCGGCACTTGCGACATCGGCGCTATGCAGTTCTTCGTGGTGCCTGCTCCTGTCGACAGCGCCCAGGTGAAGATCAAGAAAGTCAAACCGAAGGTACTGAAACTGAAGCGCGGCAAGAAGCCGAAGAGGGCGACGATTGTGATCCGAAGTGTGGGGGATGCTGCCGCTCAGAACGTGAAGCTCTGCCTAGCAGTCCAAGAAGATCAAAAAGGCGCTCAAGGTCAAAGGAAAGACCTGCCGGGTGCTGGCATCGCTGACCGGTACGAAGAAGCTGAAATTCAAGATTAAGGCGAAGAAGAGGGCGAAGAAGAAGACCTACAAGATCAAGGTCGTGCTCACTGCTTCCGGCGCAGCGAAGAAGACCGCAAAGCTCAAGGTCAAAGTCAAGTAGCGGTGAGGTGCGGCCGCTCGGCTGTTTCCTGAAAGTATGGACGGTCCATGAACCCGGACCTGCCAGCTCTCAGACCTAATTCGTTCCGCGACGCCTGGGCTGGCCAGGTGCTCGCTGATCGTGTCGGAAAGCAGGTGACGCTTTCCGGCTGGGTTCACCGTCGCCGGGACCATGGCGGATTGATCTTCATCGACCTGCGGGACCGCAGTGGCGTAGTCCAGCTCGTTTTCCACCCCGACGGGGCCGGTGATTCTCACGAAATCGCCCACGGGCTGCGATCTGAATACGTGGTTTCGGTGACTGGCGAGGTGGTGAACCGCGAGGCCGAGACTGTGAACCCGGACCTGCCGACCGGCGAGTTCGAAGTTCATGCGGAGTCGATCGAAGTCCTGGCTGCTTCCGAGACCCCGCCATTCGCTATCGAAGGCTTTCAGGGTGAAGTCGGCGAAGAGGCCAGGCTGCGTCATCGTTACCTCGACCTGCGCCGCGAGCCGATGCAGGCAGCGATCAAGCTGCGACACCGCCTGACTTCTGCAATGCGCACCTTTCTCGACGGCGAAGGCTTCCTCGAGATCGAGACTCCGATCCTGACCAATTCGACGCCGGAAGGCGCGCGCGATTTTTTGGTCCCGAGCCGTCTTCAGCGCAATTCGTTCTACGCGCTGCCGCAGTCCCCGCAGCTCTTCAAGCAGCTACTGATGGTCTCCGGCTTCGAGAGGTATTTCCAGATCGCCCGTTGCTTCCGGGACGAAGATCTGCGGGCCGACCGGCAGCCCGACTTCACACAGCTGGACATCGAGATGTCGTTTGTAGACGGCGAAGACGTGCTCGAATTGAACGAGCGCCTGATCAAACATCTGCTCGGTGAGATGGGGATCGAAGTCGAGATGCCGTTCGCCCGCATGTGTTACGACGAAGCGGTCGGCCGTTTCGGCAGCGACAAGCCCGACCTGCGTTACGGCTACGAGATCCAGGACTTGACCGAAGTTCTGCGCAGCACCGAATTCAAGGCATTCGGCGGAGTCATCGAATCGGGTGGCTCAGTGCGAGGCATCAACTTCGGACAGCGCGACCTCTCAAGGGCACAGCTCGATGGCTTGATCGACGACGCGAAGGAACTCGGGGCCAAAGGGCTGGTCTGGGCGTTCCGCGAAGGCGATGGCTGGCGGGCACCGATCGCCAAATTCCTTTCCGCCGAAGAGCTATCCGGTCTAAACGCTGGCCTTGACGCCGAAGAGGGTGACCTGATGCTGGTTGCTGCCGATGCCCCAGCGAAAGTCGCGGCGATTCTTGGCGGGCTGCGGACCCGACTGGCTGACCGCTGGGACCTGATTCCTGAAGATGCCGGAACCAACCTTTGCTGGATCGTCGACTGGCCACTTTTCGAGTGGAACGGTGACGAAGATCGCTGGGACGCTCTACACCATCCGTTCACCGCGCCGGCAGGTGAATTCGACCCGGAGAACCCGGGCGAGGCTCGCGCCCAGGCCTACGACCTTGTCTGGAACGGAGTCGAGCTGGGCGGCGGTTCAATTCGTATCCACAGCCCCGAAGTTCAGACAGATGTGTTCCGGGCACTGGGAATCACCGACGAAGACGCCGAGGAGCGCTTTGGCTTCCTGCTTGAAGCCCTGCGCTTCGGTGCACCACCTCATGGTGGTATTGCTTACGGCGTCGACCGCTTCGCAGCACTGCTGGCTGGAGTCGATTCGATCCGCGATGTGATCGC
>CALEMO010000171.1 GCA_937910825.1 uncultured Solirubrobacterales bacterium
TTCAGCTCTTCGGACCAGTCGGATTGCACCAGCTGCTCAAGGACATGGCTCCGCTGATCGGCCGTCTGGATTTCCACCTCGAAGCGGCTGAGCTCGAACCCGGCGATCTGGTGCCACATGACGGGTACGAAGTCGAAGCGTTCCAGGTAGAGCACCGGACGAGGGCACTCGGTTACGCGGTGCTTGAAGATGACCGGCCCGGTGAGTTGGACCCGGAGCGGGCGGCCGAGCTCGGGGTGGGCTTCGGTCCGGACCTTGGCGCCCTGCAAAACGGGCAATCGGTCGAAGGGACCAGCGGCACCGTTTCTCCCGAGCAGGTAGTCGGCCCCGAGCGCCATGGCCGGGCGGTCGTATTCACCGGTGATACCGGGCCATGTCAGGCGACGATCGTTGCAGCGGCCGACGCCGATCTGTTGATTCACGATTCGAGCTTCATGGAAGAAGAATGCGAGCGGGCAATTGAGACCGGTCATTCGACCGCTGCGCAGGCGGCTGAAGTCGCAAATGCGGCCAACGTGAAAATGCTGGCCCTGGTTCACATCTCCGCCCGCTACCACGTGAAGGCGGCGCTGGAAGAAGCAAAGGCGAATTTCAGCAATACGGTCGCACCGCGGGACTTCGACCTGGTCGAGCTTCCATTCCCGGAGCGCGGCGAGCCGAAGCTGGTCAGGGAAGGTGCCCGGCGTGATTCCCCGGACCGGGCGGATCAGGCCGCAGACTGACTGACACGGTTGACTTCCCTCGCTACTGGTACAGTCAATGTCGTTCCTTTAATCAGGTCCCGAGAGGCCAAGAAGGGTCAGTTTGAACGAGAAGGTTGTGCTTGAAAGCAACGATGTCGAGCGTACGTTGCGCCGCATCGCCCATGAGATCGTCGAGAAGAATCCCGATATGGCGAGGGTCGCCGTAGTTGGAATCCATACTCGTGGTGCGGTGATCGCAAGCCGTATCCATAAACTGCTGGCTGACCTGACGGGGACCGTGGTCCCACTCGGGGAAATCGACATCTCCTTCTATCGCGACGACCTCAAGTCCCGACAGCTTGCGGATCCCGGCCAGCGGCAGCCGGTGGTACACGCCTCCAGGCTCGACTTCCCGCTCGAAGAGCGCACGATCGTGCTGGTCGACGACGTGCTCTTCACCGGCCGGACGGTCAGGGCCGGTATTGACGCGCTATTTGATTACGGCCGCCCGGCCCGGATCCAGCTGGCCGTGCTCTGCGACCGTGGCCACCGGGAATTGCCGATCCGTCCCGACTATGTAGGTAAGAACCTGCCCACATCGAGACACGAGCGGGTATCCGTCCGCCTCACTGAGACCGATGGTGAAGACGGCGTGGCGATTCTCAACCCGGTCGAGGCTGTCGAATGAGGAGGAGGGCTTGAAACATCTGCTGGCAATCGACGAGCTTGACCGTGAGCAGATTGAAACCCTGCTCGAGCGGGCAGAAAGCTTTGCCGAAGTCACCCGCCGCGACATCAAGAAGGTCCCGACCCTGCGCGGTCAGACCGTGGTCACCCTTTTCTATGAATCGAGCACCAGGACTTCGTCATCATTCGAGCTCGCGGCGAAGCGTCTTTCGGCGGACGTGGTATCCGTGAAAGCGAGCGGCTCGTCGGTTGACAAGGGCGAATCGCTCAAGGATACGGTCGAAACGCTCTCGGCCTACGACCCCGCGGCGATTGTGATCCGCCATCCCTACGCGGGAGCCGCCCGAATGCTCACCGAATGGGTCGGCGCCTCGGTCGTGAACGCCGGCGATGGCATGCACCAGCACCCCAGCCAGGCCCTGCTCGACGTATTCACTCTGCGCGGCCGGCTGGGCTCACTCGAAGGCAGGAACATCTGGATCGTCGGTGACGTCCTGCACAGCCGGGTCGCCCGTTCGAACATCGAAGCTTTCACCATGATGGGTGCGAAAGTCACCGTTTGCGGCCCTCCGACCCTGATTCCCCGCGGAATCGAAGCGACTGGCTGCGAAGTGAGGCACTCGCTGGATGACCTCGAGCAGGCAGATGTCGTCTACCTGCTGAGGATGCAGCGGGAGCGCATGGGGGAGAACTTCGTACCTTCGATCCGCGAATACGCCCGGCTCTTCCAGGTGAATTCAAGGCGCCTTGGACCGCGGCAGCTTGTGATGCATCCCGGTCCGGTCAACCGAGGGATCGAAATTGGATCCGACGTGATCGACTCCTCGCAGTCGCTGATCGCCGACCAGGTCACCTCCGGTCTCGCCGTGCGCATGGCGATTCTTTACGAGCTTCTGACCCGGGGTGGGCAAGACCCGGTCACGAGCACCCCTGAAGATCCGGTACCGATCGGAGAACCCGCATGAACCAGGATCCGCAGAGCATTCCCGGCAAAGGCCTGCCCGAGCCGCTGGTCCAGCGATCCGGGCCCAGTGCTTCGATGCTGATCAGGCAGGTGAAGGTGCTCGACCCCGCTGCGGGCGTCGACGGCACCTTCGACCTGATGGTCGAATCCGGCTCGATCAGCCGCATGGCCGAAGCGGGCAGCCTGGAAGCTGGTGATGGCATGGAAGTGATCGAGGGCGACGGCCTCCATATCTTTCCGGCCTTCTTCGATCCGCATGTCCACTTTCGTACCCCCGGCCAGGAATACAAGGAAGATCTCGAGACCGGGACCCGCTCGGCGGCTGCCGGCGGCTACGCCGGAGTCCTGGCGATGGCGAATACGGCGCCCCCGGTTTCGAACCCGGCGGACGTTGAAGCCCTGCGCCACCGGGCTTCGCTGGAAGCATCTGTCCCGGTCGGCTTTCTGGCGACGGTCACCCGGGGCATGGAAGGCAGGGAACTGACCGATATGGCCGAGTTGAGGGAAGTCGGCGCCGTCGGTTTCACCGATGACGGCCTGCCGATTGAGAATCCCGGAATCATGCGCAGGGCGCTTCAGTACCAGGCGATGACCGGGGGAACTATTGCGCTCCATGAAGAAGACCCTCAGCTCTCGGCCGGAGGTTCCATGCATGAAGGCGAAGTCTCGATGGGACTTGGCGTACGCGGGGTGCCATCGGTTTCCGAGTCGGTGATGATCAGCCGCGACGCGGCGATCGCCGGCTACGAAGGCGGACGCATCCAGGTCCAGCACCTGTCCGCCGTCGAATCGATCGAAGCTGTCAGGCGGGCCAAGGCGGACGGCGTCCAGATCACCTGTGAAGTCACGCCGCACCATCTTTGCCTGACCGATGAGGCGGTACGCGACCTCGATGCCTCCCGGCACAAGATGAATCCCCCGCTTCGCTCGGAAAAGGACCGGCAGGCGCTGATCGAAGCCCTGCGGGACGGCACCATCGACTGCATCGCCACCGACCACGCCCCTCACGCCGCTGAAGAAAAGCAGGTGCCTTTCGAAGCCGCGAACATGGGCGTCACCGGACTGGAGACGGCGTTTTCATCGATCTATACGCGACTGGTGCTGGAGGGTGACCTGCCGCTCGAGCTACTGGTGGAAAAGCTTGGTTGTGGCGGCGCCGCTTTCGACATCGATCGCTTCAGCGTGAGCGAGGGCTCGCTCGCAAACCTGTGCCTGGTTGATCTCGGAGCGGAGTGGATCGTCGGAGAGGATGGCTACGAAAGCCGGTCGGCGAACAGTTGGTGCGCCGGTGAAACCCTGAGCTCGAAGGTACTGATGACCCTTGCAAACGGCCAGGTCGCTTATCGCCTCAGGAGCTTCAGCATGGGTATGGCATGAGCAGCATCCAGCCCGGCTACGTACTTCTCGAGGACGGCTCAAAGTTCGAAGGCTCGATCCTCGGCCATGCTGGAGGCTGCCTCGGCGAAGTCGTATTCAATACGTCGATGACTGGTTACCAGGAGGCGGTCACCGATCCTTCCTACGCCGGGCAGGTCATCACATTCACCTACACAATGATCGGCAACTACGGTGTTTCCGCCGCGGCTATGGAGTCTTCTGAGGCCCATGCCAGAGGCGTGATCATGAGGGAAGCGCGAAACGGGACCGATGCCGCGGTCGCCGAGGGCGGCTGGGTCGACTGGCTCGAGGAAAACGGCGTGGCAGCGATCACCGGGGTGAATACCAGGGCCCTGGTTCGCCACATCCGGGACAAGGGGGCCATGCGTGGTGGCATTTTCTCAGGGGAAACCAGCCAGGGTGAGGCTGAGAAGCTGGTCGCGGGTGAGCCCACGATGGCCGGCTCCGATTTCGCGAGCACGGTCACCCCGGAGCATGCAATTGAAGTGCCCGGGTCGGGTCCACATGTGGTGGCGATCGATACCGGCATCAAGTCGAGCATCGTCAGACAGTTGAGCGATCGTGGCTGCCGGATCACTTTGCTTCCCTGCGCTTCGACGCCTGAAGACGTGCTCGGCCTCGACCCGGACCTGATCTTCCTGGCCAACGGTCCCGGTGACCCGGCGGCCGTTGAAACGGTGGTCGGCACGATCCGCGAGCTCGTCGGTAAGGCACCGATGGTTGGGATCTGCCTCGGGCACCAGTTGCTCTGCCGG